>JBDKLK010000075.1:0-6339 GCA_039795655.1 Actinomycetota bacterium | reverse complement strand
AAAACTTCACCTAGAACAACTCCAGGTGATACGCCGATGCCGGTGAGTGTTGTCATTTATTTAGTGTTCCTCGTCGTGATTTGTTTCAAGAATTTCTACAAGACTTGCTAAAACTTCGCTTGCGTTATCGCCATCTGCGACAGTGATTTCAACTTGTTCGTTGTTCTTAACACCAAGTGCAAGCACCATCAACATTGATGCGGCATTAACTGCTTTGTCGCCAGGACGTCCGATTGTTACGGCAACTCCTGCAGCACCTGCGGCTTTAACGAGCAACGAAGCAGGGCGAGCATGCAGTCCAACACTGCTTGCGATTGCGACGATTTGTGAAGGCATTTTGTTTCACTTTCCGTAAGGCGGCGAAGTGTATTCGCCGAATAAAAAGGTGTGGGCGGATGACCCTGAAGCCATCCGCCCACGTTTGCACTTTCGTGCAGGTTGTTTATTTAGGCGTTGGCCTTTGCAGTGCTCTTCAATGCAATAACTGCGAATGCAGTCACAACAGCACCAGCAACAAGTGCCACGACGAAGCCCAATGGGTTTCCGATCAATGGCAATACTGCGATACCACCGTGAGGTGCATTCAGTGTTGAAGAGAAGACCGCAACGGTCGCACCAGCGACAGCTGAACCAGCCATCAATGATGGGATAACGCGGATTGGATCTGCAGCAGCAAATGGGATTGCACCTTCAGTGATGAAGGTCAAACCAAGAACCCAAGCAGCCTTACCGTTTTCGATTTCAGAATCGGTGAACAAGTTCTTGCGAAGAACTGTTGCCAATGCCAAACCAAGTGGAGGAGTCATACCTGATGCCATAACGATTGCCATTGCAATGTAAGCACCGTTTGATCCAGCTTGATCTGGAGTTACACCAGCAGCAGCTGCGTTGATGATACCTGCAGAACCAAATGTGTAAGCAACTTTGTTGATTGGGCCACCCATGTCGAATGCCATCATCAAACCAAGAATTACACCTAGAAGGATCAGAGATCCACCATCACCAGCAAGACCGTTCAACCATTCGGTTGCACCAGTGTTCAATGGTGTTGCGATGTTTTTAACAACAAGGTACATCACAGTTAGTGTTGCAATTGTTGAAAGAAGTGGGTTAACCACAATCGGCATCAATGAACGTAGTGCACTTGGAACGTTCCAGTTAGAAATGTTGCGTGCAACAAGACCTGCAACCAAACCGCCAGCAAGGGCGCCAAGGAAGCCTGAACCGATACCGCCAGCTACAGAACCTGCAGCAAAGCCAGGTACAAGACCTGGACGATCAGCAATACCGAATGCGATGTAGCCTGCAAGAGCTGGAAGCAAGAAGCTCCAAGGACCCATTGCAAGACCGAAGAAGAATGCACCTAGACGGACATTCATATCAAGTGCAGCGCCTGCAGCGTCAACACCATCAATTGCGCTTTGAACACCAAGGCTTGTAAATCCTGGTGGGTCACCAGAAATCATGAAACCGATAGCAATCAAAATACCGCCTGCGGTAACGAACGGAATCATGTATGAAACACCGGTCATCAACCATTGGCGCAAATTAGAACCAGCACTCACTGCTGTTCCTCTCTTTCCCTTTTCACTTGCGGTTTCCCGCAAGTGGCTTGCTGCCAGACCGAAAAGTCTGACTTCCTAGTCGGTTGACTAGAAATCTATTTTTAGTTGCCGCTCAAAAGTGCTGCGGCTTGGTCAATCAATTCGCCTGCGTTTTTAATCGCATTTTTCGGAATTGATTTAACAGTTGGAAGGTGTGCGAAACGATCAGCATCACGGATTCCAATGTCGTTTGCAAAGATGCAAACGTCTGCAGCTGCGATGATGTCAGCTGGAATTGGCTTAAGTCCGCCAGCACCTTGAGTTTCAACCCAGATTTCGTGACCAGCGGCTTTTGCAGCACGTTCAAGTGCTTCAGCAGCCATATAAGTGTGTGCGATACCTGTTGCGCAGGATGTCACTGCAACTATTTTCATTAGTTTTCTCCATTTCCTAGAACGGCAACCAACGCTTCAGCGGATTCTGAAGTTCTTAAGGCTGCAGTGAATTCTGGGTCCATCAATCGACGGGCTAGTCCAGAAAGAATTGTGATGTGCTCATCGCCACCACCTTCTGGAACAAGAATCATAAAGATTACGTCAGCACCTGGTTCTTCTGGATCAAATACAACACCGGTTGCGCTTCTTCCAACTAGAACTGTTGCTTCGTCGATGCCCGCACTTCTAGCGTGTGGAATTGCAACACCATCAAATTGCGGCGTGCCCATTTCGTCGCGTGCCAAAACATCTTTAACAATTTGACCTGCATCTTTTCCGCGACCTGCAGCGACTGCAAGTTCTGCAAGTTCGGTGATTGCTGCAACTTTGTCGGTCGCAGAAATATTTAGGTTAATTAAGTTTGCGGCAAATACAGACATTTACGCTGCCTCCGTTAGTTCTCGTTTTACATCAACGTCGTGATGTACCAATACTTCGATTTCTGCAGCTTGTGCAGGAGTTGGGATTGCGGTTCCAGGAAGCGCAACAGATGCTGCAGACCATTGCACTGCACCTTCAAGCGCATGTTCGTCTGCCCCACCAGCCAAGAAAGTTGCAAGCAAAATATCGCCAGCTCCAACTGGAGTACCTTGAATCTGAGTTTTTGCTTCGACGTGAACCACTTTGTCTTTGGTCACGAAAATCGCACCATCTTTTCCAAGACTGCAAAGCACTGAACCAACACCGCGTTCCATAACTTCGCGTGCTGCAACTATTGCATCATCAATTGTGTGAAGTTCGCGATGCACTAATCCACCAAGTTCAAACTGATTTGGTTTAATCAAATCTGGGCCGTCTGCAGTGATTGCAGCAGCGAGTGCAGGTCCGCTGGCATCAAGTACAACTTTTGCACCGAGTTTCTTTGCGTGCTGGCAGAACTCGCGGTAAGTATCGTCTGAAGCGCCAGGATTCAATCGACCCGCAAAAACGACAGTGTTGCCAGCAAGTGGCAATGCATCAAGTGCTTTCAAAACTCGGTCGTGAATTTCTGGAGTCATTACAACACCAGGCTCGTTGATTTTTGTGACGTTTCCATCTGCTTCAACCAAAGTTAAGTTACTGCGGGTTACACCTTCTGCCATTACAAATGTATGAGGAATGCCTTGCGCCTTAAGTTGTTCGCTAAACCATTCGTTGCCGAGGCTTGCACCAATCATCAATGCGTGGGTTTCGACGCCATATGCAGCAAGTGCACGAGAAACATTTACACCTTTACCTGCGGCATCTAGTCGAACCAACTGGGCGCGAATTACACCGCCTGGTTTGAAATCGTCAATTGAAAGTGTGCGATCGATACTTGGATTTGTGGTTACGGTGATAATCATGCGCGCACCACCATTGGACCGATTGCTTCAATTTCGTCTGCGACTTCATCATCAACTGCAACATCAGTGATAACCACATCTACATCTTCAAGTTTGCCGAAGTTTGCAAAGTGATCATCGCCAAACTTCGAGTTGTCAGCCAAAACCACACGGCGGCGAGCTGACATCAACATTGCGTTTTTGATGTTTGCTTCATTGCGATCTGGCGTTGTCAGCCCACGAGTTGCTGAAATACCGTTGGTACCAACAAATGCAACATCTGCATAAAGTCCTTTAAGGCTTTCGAGTGCCCATTCATCAACACAAGCCAAAGTGCGTGAACGAACGCGACCACCAAGAACTAAAACATTGATGTCTTCACGATGCGCAAGTGCTGCAGCGTGCAAAACCGAATTTGTGACGACTGTTAAATCAACATCGGAAGGAATAAGTTCTAGTAGCGCACCAGTCGTTGTGCCGGCATCAATGATGATTGCGCCTTCTTTTGGAATTTCGCTAACAGCAGCGCGAGCAATGCGAGCTTTTTCGTCAGTCAATGTTTCTTGACGTAGATCTACAGATGGTTCAAAACCAATACGTCCTGCCGGAATCGCACCACCATGAACGCGACGAACTTGACCCTGACGTTCTAGTACAGATAAATCGCGGCGAATTGTTTCTGGTGCTACCGCAAGACCTTCAGAAAGATCAATCACAGACGCGCGACCGTCACGAGCTACCGCTTCAAGTATTGCGCGGTGACGTTCAGGTGCATACACGGTCTGTAACCCTTTCCACAGAATCGGGCAATGTTAAAACCCAATAACGGGATTCTTGACTCCAAAACCAAACAAATCAAGACCGAGTTTGCCCGTTTTGATAACAATCGGATAAATACGGGCATAGCGTGACCGATTGATTACAGAGGGTTAGATTTTTGAGCCTTATTGCCAGATATCTTGTTTCAAAAGCTCATCTGCAGCCCGAAGTTCTGGGCTCAAGAAGCGGTCTGGGCCAACTCCTGGCACAACTTCTCGTAGAGCTTTGACCACTTTGGCAGTTCTAGGGGCTGGGGAATGTGGGCTGCGAAGCTCGATGGATCGAGCGGCGGCGATTAGTTCGATTGCAAGCACCTGACGGGTGTTGGACACAACGCTACGAAGTTTGCGTGCTGCATGCCATCCCATAGATACGTGATCTTCTTGCATTGCAGAACTTGGAATTGAGTCAACACTCGCTGGTACAGCTAATCTCTTGTTGTCTGAAACTAAACCTGCTTGGGTGTACTGAGCGATCATCAAACCAGAATCAACGCCAGCATCTTCTGCGAGGAATGGTGGCAGACCATGCGAACGATTTTTATCAAGCATTCGATCTGTGCGACGTTCTGACATTGAGCTCAAATCTGCAAGTGCGATTGCAACGAAATCTAGAACATAACCAACAGGTGCACCATGGAAATTTCCATTACTTGAAAGAGTTCCATCTTCAAGTACTACGGGATTATCAATCGATGCAGCTAATTCACGTTTCGCAACTTCTGCTGCATAACTAACGGTGTCTCGAACAGCACCAGAAACTTGAGGCGCACAACGGAGTGAATAAGCATCTTGAACACGATCATCATTTTCTTTGTGTGATGCAACAATTCCTGAATCACGCAATGCAGCATATATGCGAGCGGCGGAAAGAGTCTGCCCTGGATGAGAACGAAGTGGTTCATGCAATTCTGGTTTGAAAACAGCGTCGGTTCCAAGCAAACCTTCAATACTCATTGCAGTAATGATGTCGCCCGCATCAAGAAGTTGTTTTGCATCGGCAAGTGCCAGAATCAACATTCCCAGCATGCCATCTGTGCCGTTGATTAAAGCAAGACCTTCTTTTTCCTGCAGTTCAACGGCGGAAATTCCTGCGGTCTTGAAAAGTTCTGGAACTGGTTTTTCAATACCGTCTTTATCAACAGCTTCACCTTCACCCATTAAAACAAGTGCGCAATGAGAAAGCGGTGCAAGGTCGCCACTGCACCCAAGAGATCCGAACTCACGAACCACTGGAGTAATCCCTGCATTAAGGATTGCCGCCATAGTCTGCGCTACTACTGGGCGAATACCTGTTCTTCCGCTTGCAAGAGTTTTCAATCGCAAGAACATCAAGGCTCGAACCACTTCACGTTCAACTGGATTTCCAGTTCCAGCAGCGTGAGAGCGAATTAAAGACCGTTGCAATTGTTTGCGATCCGCAGGTGAAATGTGGCGATTAGCTAAAGCGCCGAAACCAGTTGAGACACCGTAGACAGGTACATCTGCTTGTGCCATCGCTTCGATATGGGCACGAGATTTCTCCATTGCGGTCACTGCTTCAGGTGAGATTTCTACTTTGGCATCGAATCGCGCTACAGCAATCACATCATCAAATGAAACATTACTTGAATTCATAATTACAGTTTTCATTTTCCACCTTTTGCATAAACCCGTTGACCATTTATGTATGTTGAATCAATTAAGGAAACTCCTGGGCGATACGCCAAATGAACATAACTAGGAGCATCTACCACAGCGATATCTGCACTGCAACCAATTACCAATCTTCCAAGCGAATCATTAGCCAAAGCCAAAGCGCCACCTCTAGTTGCCGACCAAATCGCTTGTTCGGTTGTGAAGTTCATTTCTCTAACAGCTACAGCGACACAAAATGGCATTGATGTAGTGAAGCTGCTACCCGGATTGCAGTTTGTTGCAATGGCAACCAAAGCGCCTGCCGCGATAAGTTTTTGAGCATCTGGATAAGGACTATTGGTTGAAAACTCAGTTGCTGGTAACAAAGTTGCAACTACATTGCTTTTAACAATTGCTTCGATGTCCGAGTTATCAAAATACGTGCAGTGATCTGCAGAAGTAACACCAAGTTCTGCCCCAAGTTTCAACGCTTCGGATTGTCCTAGTTGATTCGCGTGAATTTTTAATCCAAAACCAAATTGTTTAGCTTTTACCAAGATCT
>JBDKLK010000074.1:0-6475 GCA_039795655.1 Actinomycetota bacterium | reverse complement strand
ATGACCAAGCAATCCATTCTCAAAAATCTCCAATATGGCCTCGGGTTTATGGCTTTCATCATCGGCTCGATTGGTTTGTACCTGAAATCCGCATGTATGCCAACGGGATGGGGAAGCTCAAATGAGACTTTCACGAATCTTTGTTACAGCGATGTCGGACCGTTGTATTTCGGTCGTGGATTAAGTGAAAATCTAATTCCCTATTTTGAAATTTCAAATGCAACCAATCACGTTGAATATCCAGTTTTAACTGGTCTGCAAATGTGGCTGGCAAATAGTTTGAGCAGTCTGATTGGTCAAAACACTTTCCACTTGTTTGTGTACATAACCTGGTTAATGAATCTTTTGATGATTGTTCTTGCGGTTATGATTTTTGCCAAACTTAGAAAAGTGAATGCCGAATCAGGCTGGTGGTTCGCGTTCTCGCCCGCAATTTTGTTCGTGTTGGCGATTAACTGGGATGCATTACCTGTCTTAGCGGTGGTTTGTGCTCTGTTTTATTGGCAGCGAGAACGATCAATCGCAACGGGTGTGATGATTGCGATTGGTACAGCAGCAAAACTTTTCCCGGCTTTTCTTTTGCCAGCAGTTATTTTGGATGCATTGCGCAAGCGCGATATCAAAGCGATTGCAAAAGTAACTTTTAGTACAGTCTCAGTTTGGGTATTGATAAATCTGCCGGTCTACGTGAATGCCCGTGATGGCTGGTGGCACTTCTACGATTTCTCAAAAACTCGAGGAATTGATTTCGGTTCCATTTACTTGGCCTTTTCATTCCTATTCAACATTGAAACACCAGCGAAATTAGCGAACCTGATTGGCTTAGCTTCTGTTGCTATGGCTGGATTGATTGCTTTGGCGTATCACCGCAAACTAAATGTGAATGAAATCTTGTTGCTTTTACTAGGAACCTTTTTGTTGTTTAACAAGGTGTATTCACCACAGTACTGGCTCTGGCTTACCCCAGTTGTTGCCTTGGTACTTAAAAATCGTTGGCACTGGATTGCATGGAATGCGTCGCAGTTGCTGTATTTCTTCGGTATTTGGCGCTACTTGCTGTTCTTGCAAGATGAATCAGCACCAGGAGCTATCAACCAACAGATCTATAGCGCAATCTTGTTGGTTCAGTGGTTTAGTTTGTTAGCAGTAGTTGTTTATGTAACAAAGAAAGCAATTAAAGGTTCAAGTCGATAACAACAGGTGCGTGATCTGAGCCGCCTTTGACTTTGCGTTCATCTCGATCAATCCAAACATCTTTGGACAATTTCGCGAACGCCGCATTCGCATAAACTAAATCGATTCGCATCCCTTGACCTTTTTGAAACATTAAGGAGCGATAATCCCAATAAGTAAATGGTTTACCTTTAAGTGAACGCGGCATAATTTCTTGCAAACCAATTTCGTTGAGTTGCAAAACAGCTTTGCGTTCTTCTGCAGTTACATGCGTTGCGTTTTCAAAATCTTTGATATCCCAAACGTCATCATCATTAGGTGCAACATTGAAGTCACCAATAATTGCGTAAGGCAAATCTGAATTTGCTTTTTCTGCAGCAGCGTTTTCTTTCAATTCGTTCAACCAATTGATTTTGTAATTAAAATGATCATGATCAACTTCACGACCATTGGGTACATAAACTGACCAAACACGAACTCCACCACAAGTGGCACCGATTGCACGCGGTTCGATTGCACCTTCAAACACCGGTTGGTCTAACAAGTTTTCTTTGACGTCAGTTATGCCAACTTTGGAAATAATCGCGACACCATTCCATCGGCCAGTGCCGAGTGCTGCTACTTCATAACCAAGTTCTTGAAATTCTGCAGCTGGGAAATTCTCGGTAGTGCATTTAAGTTCCTGCATCGCCACAACATCAGGTTGATGGGTTCGACACCAGTCCAGTACTCGCTCTGTCCGAGCTCCAATTGAGTTGACGTTCCAAGTGACAATGCGCATTTGGCGATTCTAGAGTCAGTTTTACTCACAAATTCCAGCTGTGTTTGGGGGTTTGTGCCCATTTTCAGTACCCTTCGCCCGTTCTTTTGAACCCCCGCGGTTTGAGTCAGATACTCGAAACAAAGGGAACGCAATGCCCTCCTGCCACGGAAAGACCGTGGCCGATAAGCCCGTAGGAGGTGTTATCACAGCATGCGTCATTATGAAGTTATGGTCATCCTCGATCCAGATCTTGAGGAACGTACCGTCGCGCCATCGCTCGATACCTATTTGAACGTCGTCACAAAAGACGGCGGCAGTGTCAACAAAGTTGATATCTGGGGTCGTCGTCGCTTGGCATACGACATTAATAAAAAAGCCGAAGGCATTTATGCCGTGCTTGATCTACAGTGCTCACCAGCCGCTGTTGCTGAGTTGGATCGTCAACTTAGCCTCAATGAGTCTGTAATGCGTACTAAGGTCATGCGACCAGATCAGCGCTAGAGACAATAGAGGTATAAATATGGCTGTTGGAGATATTCAAGTTACATTCATTGGCAACTTGACCGGTGATCCAGAATTACGTTTCACTCCTTCAGGCGTTGCAGTTGCTAATTTCACAGTTGCTTGCACACCACGTACATTGGACAAGAACACAAACGAATGGAAAGACGGCGAAACTACTTTCTTGCGTTGCCAGGTTTGGCGCACATACGCAGAAAACGTTGCTGAATCTTTAACTCGTGGAACTCGAGTCATTGTTACTGGACGTTTGCGTCAACGTAACTACGAAACTAAAGAAGGCGAAAAGCGAACTTCAATCGACATCGACGTTGATGATGTTGGTCCAGTTTTGCGTAACGCCACTGCAAAGATCTCTAAGAATTCTGGCTCATCTGCACCAAGCGGAAGAGCTACTGAAGGTTCTGAAGACCCATGGGCATCCCAATCTGCAGCATCTGCATGGGGCGCACCAACTGAAGAACCACCTTTCTAAACCTTTAATCGGCCCATCCCGGCATCTAGTCAATGTCGGGCTACGTACAGAAATCGGAGCACCACGATGGCCAGACCAGAACGTAACAATCGTTCAGACAAGAAAATGGATCTACGCAAGCTAAAGAAAAAAGCCTGCCCATTTTGCAAAGAAGAAGCAAAATCAGTTGATTACAAAGATATCAACTTGCTTCGTAAATACATTTCAGATCGCGGCAAGATTCGTGCTCGTCGCGTAACAGGCTGCTGCGTACGTCACCAACGTGACATCGCAATGGCAGTGAAGAATGCCCGCGAAGTTGCCTTACTTCCTTACACATCAAGCGCACGCTAAGGAGTTGACTGATGAAACTTATTCTTACTCAATCAGTTGATGGCCTTGGAACACCAGGCGATGTTGTAGAAGTTAAAGACGGTTTCGGCCGTAACTTCCTAGTCCCACGCGGCTTTGCTGTTGCATGGACAAAGGGTGGCGAACGTCAAGCAACTCAAATCAAGCGCGCCGAAAAAGCTCGCGAGATTCGTGGCACTGATCACGCAAAAGAAGTTAAGGCACAACTTGAAGGCCTAAACGTTGTTATCAAAACCAATGCTGGCGACAACGGACGTCTTTTCGGTTCAATCACTGCTGCAGATGTTGTTCTTGCAGTTCGCCAAGCTGGTGGACCTTCGCTAGACAAGCGCGCAGTAACAATTGCAAAACACATTAAGAACACTGGAAAGCACAAAGTTGGTGTGCGTTTGCACCCAGCAGTTGAAGCTTCATTCCAAATTGATGTTGTTGCAAACTAAATAAAACCAGAAATGGGTGGCACTGAGGTGTCACCCATTTTTTATTTTGTCTTTAAGAATTCGACCAAGCCATCACAAGCGGCATTTACCATTTCGAAAACTTCAAGATACGCGCTGTAATCACTGTAATAAGGATCGGGAACCTCTGAACCTTTAGGACTATTTGGGTCATAGTCACGCAGTAATGAAACTTTCTTTAAATCACTTTCGTTTCGGGCAAACTCTTTGATGTCTTTCAAATTGGTTTTGTCCATCACGATCAAATAATCGAAATCTTCAAACCAACTCGTAGTAATTTGTTTAGCAGTGTGGTTTGAAGTAAAACCGTTGTCACTCAAAACTTTTTGAGTTCGAGGATGAGCTTGTTCGCCTGCATGCCAACCGCCGGTTCCGCCGCTGACTACTTCAACATCGAGCCCGGCGGCTTTGACCTTGCCTCGCAGGACATGTTCGGCCATAGGTGACCGGCAGATATTTCCCATGCAGACCATGGCTACTCGAATTGACATTGGGTTATCTTGGCAAAGGCTGTTCCAGATTGTGAGAAGTGGCATTTGAGTTTTTATCCACTGCTTGGGGATAAAAAACACTCTCAAATCGGGCATTTTTCCAATATCCGTCCACAGGAAATGGGGTTTCATACACAGGGCAAGTGGCGTGTTTCCACCGTCTATCCCCTGCTTTTGCACAGAGTTATCCACAGTGGTGCTGGATTTTTGTCAGGAGCTTTCATTACAACTGCCTCCTCTTAAGAAACAATAAATACACCACACATAACGAGGTAAACATGAGCGTTCACGAATTATCGAACTTCTCTGAACCATCAGGTCCAGATCGTGTGCCACCTCAGGATTTAGCAGCTGAAGCAAGCGTCCTCGGATCTATGATGCTTTCACGCGATGCAATCAACGATGTCACTGGAATTATTAGTGCCGATGATTTTTATCGCCCAAGTCACCAACTTATTTTTTCTGCTATTAACGATCTTCAAGCAGCCGAATCTCCAGCAGATGCTGTAACTGTTGCATCTGAACTAACAAAGCGTGGAGAACTAACCAAAATTGGTGGTGCTGCATATCTTCACACTTTGGTTTCTGGTGTACCAACAGCAGCAAACGCCGACTACTACGCAAACATTGTTCGCGACCGTTCTATTTTGCGTCGCCTTGTTGAAATTGGAACTCGCATTACTCAAATGGGTTACAGCGGAACTGGCGAAACCGATGATTTGGTTGATCGCGCCCAATCAGAAATTTTTGCAGTTAACGAACGTCGTTCAGAAGACTACAAACCATTGAGTGACATCATGCCTGTGCTTTATGACGAACTTGAAGCAATTGGTATGCGAAAAGAAGGTTTGATTGGTGTTCCTACAGGTTTCCACGAACTTGATGACATCACACAAGGTCTTCAAAAAGGTCAGCTAATCATCGTTGCCGGTCGCCCGGGTCAAGGTAAAACAACTTTGGGCATGGACTTTGTTCGTTCCGCATCTCTCAAACACAATTTGCCAACCGCATTCTTCTCACTTGAAATGTCGAATTCTGAAATTGTGATGCGTATGTTGGCAGCGGAATCAAACATTCCTTTAACAAACATTCGTCACGGAAATATTTCTGAATCACAATGGGGAACACTTGCTATCAAGATGGGTGAAATCGCATCGAAGCCGCTTTACCTCGATGATTCACCAAACCTAACAATGATGGAAATCCGTGCGAAAGCTCGACGGCTTGTTCAGAAGCACGGCGTAAAAATGATTGTTGTGGACTACATCCAGTTGATGACCTCCGGTAAGAAAGTGGAAAGCCGTCAACAAGAAGTTTCTGAATTCTCACGTCAAATGAAACTCATGGCTAAAGAATTGAGCATTCCGGTGGTTGCACTTAGCCAGCTAAATCGTGGTCTTGAAAACCGTGCAGACAAGCGCCCAATGCTTTCTGACCTTCGTGAATCTGGCTCACTTGAACAGGATGCCGACATCGTCATCATGATCAGCCGTGAAACCGATAAAGAAAGTCCAAAAGCCGGCGAAGCGGAACTCATCATCGCGAAGCACAGAAATGGTGTCACCAAAGATATTCAGGTGGCGTTCCAGGCTCACAAGAGTTGCTTCACTGACATGCCCCGCGGAATCTAATTTACATATTGTCGGAATAACTATTTCTTGACTAACTAAAACAAAGCGAGCAGAGTTCTCACCTTAAGATTCAATAGTCGCAAAGGTGCGAGATGTCTGCATTTGATCCAAATCGTTTAGCCACGCTCATCGCTAGAGAACGTAAAACCTACGAAAAGCGACACCCAAAATCCAAAGCTGCATACGAAGCGGCCGACAACTTATTTGGCCGAGTTCCAATGACCTGGATGAATAAATGGTCAGGTGGATTCCCGCTCTATCTAGACAGTGCACACGGAAATCGAATAAAAGACATTGATGGCAATGAAATTATCGACTTTGCTTTAGGCGACACCGGAGCGATGACTGGTCACAGTCCGAAAGAAACAGTTGCAGCAGTTAAACAACGGTTGGATGATCTCGGTGGAATCACAACAATGTTGCCAACCACCGATGCGCAATGGGTAGGCGCGGAGTTAACCCGTCGCTTTGGATTACCACTCTGGTCCTTCACACTTTCTGCAACCGATGCAAACCGCTGGGCAATTCGATTAGCAAGACTTGCAACAGGCAGATCAAAGATTCTTGTTTTTGCATACTCGTACCACGGAAGTGTTGACGAAACTTTTGCGGTT
>JBDKLK010000073.1:0-6484 GCA_039795655.1 Actinomycetota bacterium | reverse complement strand
ATTCACTCAGTGCGTTTGCGCGGACTAGTTGCGCACCAAGAAGTGATTTTTGGTGACACTGGTGAAACTTTCACAATCCGTCATGATTCATTTGATCGCGTGGCGTATATGCCTGGTGTTCTCACTGGTATTCGTGGAGTTTTCGAAAATCCAGGTGTAACCATTGGCCTAGACAAGTACCTAGGCCTTTAAGAGCCTGTGAAAACCAAACTTGCAGTCGCAGCAATCTCAGCTGCTTGCTTTGGGTATTTGTTAATCGCTGGAATCAGAGGCCTTCAATTCAATGGAACTGATTCCGTAACTGCAAAAATCTTCGCTATTTCCATCTTCATAATTTCGGCAATCTCAATAGCATTGATTTTGCGTGAGATTTTGTTTGGAATTCGAATTTCTCGGATGTCCACAATTCTTGAAGCAGAATCACTTCTTCTTCGGGATGATTTACCTAGCACACCATCTGGGCAGACCGACAAAGTTGCTGCGGATGCAAGATTTGAATTGATTTCAAAAGAGGTTGAAGATTTCCCAGAGTCATGGAGAGCGTGGTTTCGAGTTGCGCTTGCTTATGATGAATCAAGAGATCGAAAGCGCGCTCGCTTTGCAATGCGCCAAGCTGAAAAGTTTTTTAGAGCAGAATTTAAATCCAATAGCCTTTAGCTCGACCAATCGCAGTTACAGCAGCTGCGACTATTACGACCACAATAAATGGTGCTCGAAAAATCAGAGCAACAATTCCGGCAACAATTCCGGCAACTCGACCATCAAAAACAATTGCCTGCTTAACCGCCAGCACCTGAACTGCTATCAAACCAGAAAGCATGCCAACTGGTAGCAGGGGAATAATCTTCTTGAATAAATCGTGCTCAAGAATTGCTCTAGGCACTAAGAAGCCAGCGATTTTGAATGCGAATGCAATTAGAGATGCGATCACTACAGGCCAAAAGAATTCAGTCATTGGCCACCGCCTTTATCCAGGCAAAAAGAGTGGCAACAAATCCTGCCAACAAAATCGGTATACCAGGCTGAACAAAAGGTATTGCAGCAATCGCAACTGCAGCGCCTGCAAGCGAAGTCAGAATTGCAAATTTGGTTTTTATTTGCGGCCAAAGTAGTGCGATGAAACCTGCGCCAATAGCGGCATCTAAACCGTAGGTGTTTGGATCGCCAACCATTTGCACTGCAACTGCACCAAGCAAAGTTGCGATATTCCAAAACACAAAAACACTTATGCCAGTTGCCCAGAATGCATATTTGGCACCAGCCACACCGTCGGCACCTTGTTCGTGTCCTAGTGCCATTGCGGTGGATTCATCGATAGTGAGTTGCGCAGCAAAAATTCTTCTAATGCCAGTTGGTTTCATCAAGGAATTGTTTCGAACTGCATAAGCAAGATTTCGAACTCCAAGTAAAGAGGCTGCAGAAATTGCTGAAATCGCTCCACCGCCAGCAGCAAAAGTTCCAACTAACGCGAACTGAGATCCGCCTGTAAACATAATGAGAGAGAGCAACTGGGTTTCAAAGAGAGACAAACCAGTTGCTGTCCCAAGTGCACCGAATGACAATCCATATGTTGCTACACCAATTCCAATTCCAATTGCATCTCGCAAAATTCTACGTTTTGTAGATAGGGGATTTGAGCTTTTGGACACCCACGAAGCATAGTCAGACGGTTTTTGGTGAAAGGTGGTTTAGGAAGCAAGCTGAGCAACATCCAGTCGATACCCAACCCCACGTACTGCAACAGCAATTCTTGGTCCGCCATGCAGCTCAATCTTTCGGCGAAGGCGCGAAATGTGAACCTCGAGAATATGGTCATCGCCAAACCATGTTCCCCAGACTCTGTCAAGAAGTTCTTGTCGATGCACAACTCTATGTTTGTTATGCATCAATATTGCAAGTAACTCAAATTCAGTACGGGTTAAGTTAATAATTGTTTGACCGAACGAAACGATTCGATTATCAAGACTGACTATCAAATCTTTATGACTCATTGTGTTGCGAGTTGGATTAAGTCTTGCTTTTTCTCTACCAACCACAGCAGCGGTTCTTGTCACAAGAATTCTTTGATTGCGATCCCTGGCTATGTAATCATCTGCACCGCCAGATAAACAACTAATCTCTTCGACATCGTCGTGAAATTGTGGTGTAACTATTACAGGTACATCAATTTGCGATCTCACTTTTTGGCAAATCTCTAGGGCGTTTCCGATTCCACTTTCAGTTGCCATAACCACCACATCCGGTTGAGTTTGGTATAGAGCAGAAAATGGATTTTGAGTTGTTGGATGGCCGTAAGTTCTAAAGCCAGCTGTGTCGTAAATTTTGCAAACAGCTCTTTGTTGAACTGGGCTATCGGCAATTACGAATACAGAAAGTGGCATAGATCCTCCCCCTTGTAAGGCTGCGATTGTTCACAGCAAGCGCACTTAACTCTCCCGAATTCACCACAACCTCACGGGTAGTTCTCTTTTCGTTCTCACTTGAACCCCGAACCGCCCGAGAGCGGTACGGGGGTTGGCAAAGGCTCACAGGTAGGCTTGCCGATTAGGAAGGATTACCTGTGTCTAGTGAACAAATTCGATTTAGAAGTGACGTAACCGTTGAGCTCGTGAAGGCTGCTGCATCCGATGCGGATGTAATTTGGGCGGCTCGGGTTTCGACCAAAGGTGAACAATCTCTAGATGATGTGGCTACCGACCCAGAACGTTCCCGCGGTTTAATCAATTACTTGATGCGCGATCGTCACGGAAGCCCTTTCGAACATTCAAGCATGACCTTCTTTGTTCAGGCACCAATTTTCATGTGGCGTGAACATTTCCGTCACCGCATTGCTTCATACAATGAAGAGAGCGGTCGTTACAAAGTTTTGGAACCAGTTTTCTACACGCCAGCACCTGAACGAAAACTTATTCAAATTGGTAAAGCGGGCGCATACGATTTCGTTGATGGCACCAAGGAGCAGTACGACATCGTTACTGCAGAAACCAAACGTGCTTGTGAAACGGCCTACGATGCATACCAAAAAATGTTGGATGCTGGAGTTGCTCGTGAAGTTGCTCGCATCGTTTTACCTCTGACAATTTACTCAAGCGCCTACGTAACAATGAATGCTCGCGCAATGATGAATTTCTTGTCACTTCGCACAAAGAGCGAAGACAGCCGATTCCCTTCATTCCCACAACGGGAAATTGAGATGGTCGGCGAACGTTACGAAGCAGAATGGGCAAAACTCATGCCACTTACACATGCTGCTTTCGTTGAAAACGGCCGAGTAGCACCTTAAGAGGAATCATGTCTGCGAAATCAACTAAGGAAATGCCGTTTGGCACCATGCTCACTGCAATGGTTACGCCATTTAAGCCAAACCTAGAAATTGATTTCGACCAAGCGGCTCAACTTGCCGTTGATCTCGTAAAACTCGGGAATGACGGAATTGTTGTAAACGGTACAACCGGTGAAGCGCCAACCACAGCACCAGAAGAAAAAGCACAACTTGTAAAAGTTGTTCGTGAAGCAGTAGGGGATTCAATCCACGTTGTTGCTGGTGTTGGAAACAATGACACCGCAGATTCAGTGCAACACGCTAAAGATGCACAAAAAGCTGGTGCGAACGGATTGCTAGTTGTCTGCCCTTACTACAACAAGCCTCCGCAAGAGGGTGTGATTGCACACTTCCAAGCTGTAGCTGATGCAACGGATTTGGGAGTAATTACATACGACATTCCTGGACGTGCAGGAATTCAAATCACAACTGAGTCTTTAATTAAACTTGCAGAACATCCAAGAATTGTTGCTAATAAAGATGCAAAAGCAGATCCGTTTGCAGCTCAACAAGTTATGCACGCAACCGGATTGCCGTTCTATTCTGGTGATGACGGTTTGAACTTAGCCTTACTTGCAGTTGGCGCTGTTGGATTTATCAGTGTGACCGGCCACGTAGTTGCTGACAGGTTCCAAGCGATGGCAGCAGCATTTCGCGCCGGAGATGTTGAGAAAGCAAAACAAATTAACTTTGACATGGTGCCAGTGACAACTGGAATCATGACTCGTGTTGGGGGCGCAATTATGACCAAGGCTGCACTTGATCTACTAGGTCGCGCTGGTGGCGGACCACTTCGTTTGCCAATGGTTGCTGCGAATGCTGCTCAGCGCGAACAACTCAAGCTTGATTTACGTGCAGGCGGATTCCAACTGTGATTTTGTCACACGCTGATTTAAATCTTCCACCAGAACTTGCTAAAGACACTTTAAGAGTTATCGCTCTTGGCGGTCTTGGTGAAATCGGTCGCAACATGGCCTGCCTCGAAATCAATGGAAAAATTCTGATCATTGATTGTGGTGTTTTATTCCCAGAAGAAAGTCAGCCAGGTGTTGATTTGATTCTGCCAGATTTTTCTTACCTAGAAAATCGTTGGGCAGATATCGTAGGTTTGGTTTTAACTCACGGCCACGAAGATCATATTGGCGCTGTTCCTTATCTACTTCGCAATCGCGTGGACATTCCTATTTATGGAACCAAACTAACTTTGGCTTTCGCTAACGCGAAACTCCAAGAACATCGAATAAACGCCAAACTTATAGAGGTTCGCGAAGGCGACGAAATCGAAATCGAAAATTTCGATGTTGAGTTTGTGGCTGTAAACCACTCAATACCAGACGCCGTTGCAGTGGCTGTAAAAACTGTGGCCGGTGTGGTTCTTCATACTGGTGACTTCAAGATGGACCAACTTCCACTCGATGGTCGAATCACAGACCTAAATACTTTTGCCCGTTTAGGTGACAAAGGTGTCGATCTATTTATGGTGGATTCCACCAACGCCGAAGTTCCAGGTTTTGTAGCTAGCGAAAGTGACATCATCCCAGTTCTTGATCGAGTTTTCGCGAGAGCCCCAGGTCGAATCGTTGTTGCGTCATTCGCTTCACACGTTCATCGCATCCAACAAGTTATTGATGCAGCTGTTGAACATGACCGTCATGTTGCTTTCATTGGTCGATCGATGGTTCGCAATATGAACGTGGCTAAAGATTTGGGTTACCTAAATATTCCAAACGGTGTTTTGATTTCCAATGACAACATCGAAGATATTCCAGACAAACGAGTTGTATTAATCAGCACTGGCTCACAAGGTGAACCAATGGCGGCGCTTTCGCGTATGGCTAACCGCGACCATAAAATTGCAATTACCAATAATGACACTGTTGTATTAGCTTCTTCACTTATTCCAGGAAATGAAAATTCAGTCAATCGTGTGATTAATGGTTTGATGAGACTAGGTGCACAGGTGGTGCACAAAGGAAACGCATTGGTGCACGTTTCTGGTCACGCGGCAGCAGGTGAACTTCTCTATGCGTACAACATTGTTAAACCAAAGAATGTTATGCCAGTTCACGGTGAACCACGCCACTTACGTGCTAACGCAAATCTCGCAATCAAATCTGGTGTCGATCAGAACAACGTGGTACTTGCTGAAGATGGTGTCGTAGTTGATCTCGTTGATGGAAAAGCAAGAATTGTTGGTGCGGTTCCTTGTGGATATGTTTACGTAGATGGTGCGTCAGTTGGCGATATTTCTGAAGCATCTCTGAAAGACCGCAGAATCCTTGGCGAAGAAGGTTTCATTTCTTGTGTCGTTGCAGTCGATACCCAAAACTGCAAAGTTGTTGCTGGACCAGAAATCCATGCGCGTGGATTTGCCGAAGATGACACAATTTTCGATCCTGTCTTGGTTCTATTGAAAGATGGACTTGAAATTGCGCTCCGCGAAGGAATGACCGACCAGATGCAGTTACAACAACTAACTCGTCGAATTGTTGGTAAATGGGTGAACGAAGCTCATCGCCGTAAGCCGATGATTGTTCCTGTTGTCATTGAGGCATAGCCCAAAACCCCTAGACACGCTCACAAAATTGCTTATTTCGTGAGTCCCGCTGGCTAACCTTTGCCGTTATGGCGACAAAGAAAACTTCCCCGCAGCGCGCCCGAAAATCCAGCACCAAATCAAGTGGCTCTGGCTTTTCTAATCTGCTCGCTGCAATTGGTCGCGGCATCAAATTTGTCTGGGTTGGCATTGGACACTTTGTAGGTGCGGCTGCAAGATCTATTGGCGATGACGCAAAAGGTTTAGACCCAGAACATCGCCGAGACGGCCTTGGTCTTTCACTAATTGCGTTAGCAGTATCAATTGCCACGTCGATTTGGTTCGGTGTTGAAAACTGGCTTGTTGCTTTTATGGGAATGGTTGTCACAAGCCTTGTCGGGGCTTTCGATGTGTTCATCCCTGTTTTAGTTTTGGTTTTAGCTATTCGCGTGCTGCGCCATCCTGAAGATTCGGCAAATACCGGTCGAGTAAGTGTTGGTGGCACTGCAATCTTTTTATCAATGATTTCTCTTTGGCATATCTACAAAGAAGTTCCAACACCTAGTGATGGGGCAGAAGTGCTAAATGAAGCTGGAGGCTTCATTGGCTACATTCTTAGTGCGCCA
>JBDKLK010000072.1:0-6646 GCA_039795655.1 Actinomycetota bacterium | reverse complement strand
TCGAGATCAAATCTCAAATCTGGAAAAAGATGGAAATAAAACAAAACGACTCTCTATAGCAAGCGATAACGAAACATTGCTGGCGAATCTCCAAGTTGGGGATGTTGTGCTTTCGCAACAGGGAAGACGAAGTGGGCCTTTAGTTGTTATAGACCTTTTCACAACGGGTGATGGTTCTCCAAGAGTCGTCGTAATGAACCTGCATAAGGAGGTTAGAAAACTTGGTAGCGCAGATTTCGCTCAAGAAATTGAACAACTAGGGAAAGTTCGTCTTCCAGGCAATTTCCAGTCAAGGTCTAACAAATCCAAAGTTGAACTCTTGGCCACCCTTAAAAAGGTCAATATTTCCAACAAAAGTTCTAACAAGATTGGAAGGCGAAGTCAGGAACTTGAGATTGAAATTCAGACCCTACGTCTTGCAATGCGGCAACATCCTTGCCACGGGTGCTCTGACCGGGAAGAACATGCCCGCTGGTCCGAACGCTATTTGAAACTTCAACGAGACACTCAAAGGATTGAAGATCAGATCTCTCATCGAACTGGCGTCATCTCAAAAGAGTTCACCCAAGTATGTGAGATTCTTGTTGAGCTTGGCTATCTCGAAGGAGAAAAACCAAATCTCAATGTCAGCGATTCGGGTAAATTGCTAAAAGGGATACATTCTGAGTCCGCACTGCTTATAGCCCAAAGTCTCCGTAAGAATTTTCTTGCACAATTAAATTCTTTTGAGCTAGCCGCCGCGGTATCTGTATTCGTCTATGAAAGTAGACGCGATGAGAATGAGAACCAGAGAATTCGTAATATCAAAGTATGGGATTGCTTCCAAGCTATTTCAAGTGAGTACCAACAAATTTTTGTCTTTGAGAACTCTAAGAAACTAAACACATTGTTGAAACCTGACCCAGGTTTTGCAAACCTTATTTATGCTTGGGCTTCAGGAAATAATTTGCTTCAGGTCTTGAGACGTACCGAAATTTCCGCTGGTGATTTTGTGCGGACTACCAGGCGAATTATTGACGTATTGGAACAGATTGCTCATGTTGCCGATAGCAAGCTTAAGAAGACAGCTATTGAATCTATCAATCTTCTACGTAGAGGAATTGTTTCAGCTTCTGAGCTTGAAGATTAAAGATATCAACTTTGCAGCTGCTTACAAGTTTTTTGCCACAAAGCATTGTATTTTTCCAAACCTAAATCGATCAGTGTTTGGGATTCTTTAGGTTCTTTCCAATTTATGTGCGGTGTTTCTATTTTGACTTTTTGGTTCAGTCTTACCACTTTGTCCGCATTCTTGATGTATTGAGAGTTTTCTAGCAACGATGCTGCAATTTTTGGTTTGATTGACTCGTGGGCTTGTTTGGCCGCAACCAGGATATTTTTCATATCGCCAAATTCATTGAGTAATGCCGCTGCTGTCTTTTCGCCAATTCCTTTAACTCCTGGGAGCCCATCAGAAGCGTCTCCGCGCATCACGCTGTAATCGACATACTGATGCGGCGAAATTCCAAAACGCTCGTGAACATAATTGTTATCTGCAACCGTATGTTTGTTGATTCCTGTTGCTATATAAAGGATCGTAACTCCCTTATCGTCATCAATAAGTTGGAACATGTCTCGGTCTCCAGTTACCACAAATGTTGGCGCTGGGCCTGACCGTGCAAAATGCGCAACCAGATCATCGGCCTCAAAGCCGTCCAGACCTGCTGCTGGAATTTGCAGTTCTTCAAAAACAGTCCAAATCAAGTCCACCTGATCGCCAAGTGAATCTGGCATCTGTTCCTCATCTTCAGAAGCTACTCGAGCTGTTTTGTAAGAATCAATAAGTTCAACTCGCCAATCAGGACGCCAATCAAAATCCCAGCAAGTTATTAGGTTGTCTGGTCGATATTGCTTGGAGAAGTGCATCAACGCGTCGAGAGTGCCTCTGACCGCGTTCACAGGCTGCCCATCTGGCGAAATCATCGTATCCGGCAATGAGTAGAAGGACCGGTAGTAGACAGTGGCCAAATCAACAACCATAAGTGACATAAAACTCCTCCAATAAACAGAGGTCTAAGGCTACCTTTTGCAAGATAATTGACCCTATGGCTGACTACTTAAAACGCATTCAAAATCTTCAAAATCAAATCTTCCAAGACGGTATCGAAGCAATATTCATCAGCCCAGGTCCAGACCTTCGTTACTTCACAGGCTACGACGCAGTTCCACTAGAGCGACTTACTGCTCTGGTGGTTTCGGCTTCAAAAGATCCGTTCGTAATCTCACCCTTTCTAGAAAAATCTGCCGCAGCCGCCAGCCCAATAGGTCAAATGGGTTTGGATATTGCAACTTGGAACGAAACAGATGATCCATACAAATTAGCCAAATCTTTATGTGGTGAGATTTCTAAGTTTGCGGTTGATGGTCGTATGTGGGCAGAAAAACTACTTAACTTCCAAAGCGCTTTCCATGGAGTTTCTTCGGTTCCTGGAACTCAAACCATTGCAAACCTTCGGATGACCAAGGATGCTGACGAGATCGAAAGCTTGCGACTTGCGGGATTGGCAATTGACAAAGTTCATTCAGAAGTGGCAAATCTTTTACGTGCTGGCAGAACGGAAAGAGAGATTGGTGAGGAAATTTCCAAACTAATTTTGGAAGCAGGTCACAGAACGGTCGATTTCGTAATTGTTGGAAGCGGCCCGAACTCTGCATCACCTCATCACGAAGTTTCAGATCGAGTACTTCAAGCAGGGGACGCGGTAGTAGTTGATCTCGGTGGAACTATGCCTGACGGATATTGCTCAGATTCAACCAGGACATACGTTTTATCCCACGCATCAGATGAATATCAGAATCGTTTCGCTGTTCTTCACGAAGCCCAACAGCTTGCAACTGCGGCAGTTAAACCTGGAGTAACATGTGAATCTATTGACGCAGTTGCGAGACAACATATGGCAAAACACGGAATCGCAGATCTCTTCATTCATCGAATCGGGCACGGAATTGGACTTGAAACACATGAACATCCGTACATGGTTTCTGGAAACACTTCTTTAATCCAGACTGGATATGCCTTCAGTATTGAACCTGGCTTTTATGAAGATGGTAAAGCAGGGGCAAGAATTGAAGATATTGTGGTTTGCGGTGAAGACGGCGCACTAGTCTTCAATAATCGACCTCGTGAACTCGTTATCGTTTAACAGACACTGGCAAACGTTGTCTACGATGAATCTAGAAATTGTGAATGCTCGCATTTTTGGCAAAGGTAAAGATCTTTTCGATATTTCAATATGCGATGGAATCATCACGTCGGTCTATCCAGCAAATAGCATGAGTCGTTCCAATATTTCTATTGATGTAGAAGGCGCGTGGATTGCACCTGCATTCTCCGACGCGCATGTTCACATCACAAACACCGGCGTAGCAATTTCCGGGATTGATATGCGGTCTGTAGACAGTTATGCAGAAGCCAAACAATTTCTAGAAATGATTCCACAGACCAATAAAGTATTAATTGGTCACGGCTGGGATGACTCGAAATGGGAGAGGAGAGCAGACAATAATCTTTTTCCCAGCTCAATTGGCCCGATTTACCTTTCAAGAATCGATGCACATAGTGCGTTAGCTTCTCAATCTTTGCAATCAAAAGTTTTGAATCTGACAAACGAAAAAGGCTGGGATTCATCCCTACCTCTTACACAAGATGCCCACGGTTTAATAAGAGATTTTGCCTACCAAAGTCTCACTCAATCTCAACGTCGAAATTTCATCGTCACAGCACTCAACGAGTTCGCCGCCAATGGAATTTCTATGCTTGGGGAAATGGCTGGTCCGCGAATTAGTAGTTTTGAAGATGCGCTTCTAGTCAAGCAGTTAGCTGCGAAATTTGGCATGGACTTGCAGCTCTGGTGGGGAGAACTTTTCGGCTTCGAAAATGCCTCCAAACTTGAAGCCTACGGTTGTGGTGGCGATCTCTTTATAGATGGAAGTCTCGGTTCTAGAACTGCCTTAATTTCCGATGAATACGAAGATGGAACCACTGGTCGGCAATACATCACCGAAGCTGACTGTGTTGAACATATCCTGAAGTGTTACGAATATGGCTTGCCGACAAGTTTTCACGTTATTGGTGAAAAGGCAATAGATATCGCGCTAAACGCTTTTGAATCAGCTCGTTCTCAATTAGGAAACAGATTTTTTGAGCTTTCACATCGACTTGAGCATGTAGAAATGCTTGATGAAAGCAAGATTGCAAAAATGATTGGCTTGCGAATAGCTTTCAGTATGCAACCGCAATTCGACGCGCTATGGTCTGGTCCTAGCAATATGTATGAGCATCGAATCGGTTCTAAATGGAAACAAATGAATCCGCTACGAAGTATTCTCAAAAATGGTGGTGAACTGGTTTTTAGCTCTGATGCACCCGTCACGTCTATCAATCCCTGGGAAACAATTAAAGCCGCAACTCGTCATTCAAATCCCGAAAGTTCCTTGTCCTATAGAGCAGCGTTCAAAGCTCACACAAATCAACGGAACTCCAATACTGAAATCTCAGCAGGAAACAAAGCCAACTTTGCTATCTGGGATGTAAAGGAATGGCAAGTAATCAAAGCCACTGACAATCGAGATAAGTGGAGCACTGACGCTCGAAGTTTCCCAAACGATTTTCCGAGCTTAGAAGATTTCCCAGAATGCCTTGCAACAATCGCTAACGGCAAAGCCATTTTTAGCAGATTGTCTGGTTTAAATGTCTAAGTTGATTAAATCAGCAGTTCTTGGCGCGGGGCTAGCAATGTTGCAGGCACCTTTTGGTTGGCCACCGTATCTAGTTTTTATTCTATTCATTCCGTTTATTGAATTGAATTTCTCGCAGAATTCAAGATCTAGATTTTTAAACGGTTTTCTTTTTGGATTTGGGTATTTTGCAATCCACCTCAAATGGCTATCAATTGTCGGTACGGATGCTTGGCTCGGCCTATCTGCGATTTGTGCCGCTTGGTGGGCGGTAGCAAGTCTGCTTTCAAGTTTGCATTACAACTCTAGGTATTGGCCATTCTGGTTTGCTTCGATTTGGACAATGATTGAGATTTTGCGCGATCACCTTCCATGGGGTGGCTTCGGTTGGGGGCAACTCGGATTAATCTGGATCGACTCTCCATTTTCTGGTCTCTACGCAACACTCGGACAGGTGGGAGTCACTTGGCTGACGTTCTTTGTTGTTGCTTTGTTCTATGTTCGGATTTATCGGTCCAGCAAAGGAAAGCCTTCCCATAAATTATTAAGAGTGGCTTTAGTAGGTACTGCAGTTTTCTGCCTAAGTTGGATAAGCATCAATTTTCAGCCAGTGAATTACTCATCCTCAGAATATGTGACAGTAGCTGGAATTCAAGGGGGAGTGGAGCACTACGGAGTTGGAATTGGCAACGACCCCTACGCCGTAATCAATCGTCACATTAATGAAACAATCCTAAATAAGGAAGAAATCAATAAAGCTGATCTTGTTATCTGGCCAGAAAGCAGCGTAGACAAAGATCCATATTCTGATTCGCTAACTATGCAGAAATTGTTGGAGATGGATTCCGAAATCATTCCACCAGTTCTAGTTGGCACCACAATTTATGACGAGGATTCATTAAAGAGCAATAGTGCACAAATCCTCAATGACGGCTCATTATTCACGGTCTACGAAAAACGTCATCTTGTTCCATTCGGCGAATTCATGCCGCTGCGGAATATCATCGAGCAATACACAGATCGAGCTAATTTGTTATCTCACGACTTTAAGCCTGGCACCTTTCAAAGTAAATTAGGTATCGCTGGTATTCAACTTAAGGTACTTATTTGCTTTGAAGTTGCTGATGAATCTCTAAGTTTTGAAGACATTGAAAGCCATAGCGCGATTTTGATTCCCACGAATAACGCTACGTATCAAAACTTAGGACAAACAGAACAACAGGCGGTCTACACGCGAATTCGTGCGATTGAAACTGGCAGATCGGTCTTTTCAATCGCTACGAGTGGTCAGTCAGTCATCGTAAATCCATCAGGTGATGTGATTTCATCTCTCAACCAGGATGAAGTTGGTTTGCTAACCGCTAAAATCAGCAAAACAACCGGATTCACACTAGCATCGAAACTTTTCTGGCCAATTAATTTGATGTTTTTCATGAGCTGTTTATACGGTCTATTGGCAGCACTACGAAACTCTAGAATTACCCAATGAGCAAAATTCTCGTATGCGTTCCAACATACAACGAGCGCGAAAATATCGAATTAATTTTGTCTCGGTTATTTCAGTCGAATCGAAATATCAACGCATTGGTTATAGATGACAATTCTCCAGATGGGACAGCTTCGATTGTTGAAAAACTTCAGAAATCGAATCAAAACCTCTATCTACTTAAGAATCCAAGAAAGTCAGGGCTTGGTGGCGCATATCGCGCTGGTTTCAAATGGGCTCTAGACAATGATTTCGATTTTGTTATCGAAATGGATGCTGATGGTTCGCATCAACCAGAACAGTTGCCGACATTGATCGCAAAAATTGATACGAGTGATGTTGTTATTGGCTCTCGCTGGACAAAAGGTGGTTCGGTAGTGAATTGGCCGCTATCAAGAAAAGTTTTATCCCTTGGTGGAAACTTCTATGTTCGAACTGTTCTTG
>JBDKLK010000071.1:0-6651 GCA_039795655.1 Actinomycetota bacterium | reverse complement strand
GCGCAAGTCAATGCATGCAAGTAATCAAACCTGAAGTTGCTGATGGTGTAACCAAAGTTTTGCGCGGCGTTATTTCTGGTTTCCCAGGAAGCACTGGTGCTGCAATGGCAATAGGGCGCGATGCCGCTGGTAAAACGGGAACAACTAATGACTCTGCGGCTGTTTGGTTTAGTGGTTACACGCCGGAACTTGAAGCCACCGTTTGGGTTGGTGATCCGCGAGGTGGTTACCGGTTCCCTATGCAAAACATCGAAATCAATGGACGTTTTTACGAAGATGTTTTTGGTTCCACAATTCCAGGGCCAATATGGAAGGCTTCAATGCTAAATGCATTAAAAAATGTACCGAAAACTAAATTCAAATTGAAACTACCAGCAAACGTAGTTAGTGATGTGGTTATAAAACCAGAACCAACACCAACAGTTACTGAAACGCCTTAAACAAGAAACGCGAAATTAAGAAACGTCTGTGATGTGGAAGTTTTGGTAAGAACGGCTTGGTGTTGGACCGCGTTGATTTTGGTAACGTGAACCGTAAACACTTGAACCATATGGATGTTCTGATGGGCTCGACATCTTGATGAAGCAAAGCTGACCAATCTTCATACCTGGCCATAGTGTTACTGGCAGATTTGAAACGTTGCTAAGTTCTAGTGTGATGTGACCGCTAAATCCTGGATCAACGAAACCTGCAGTTGCGTGGGTCAATAGACCAAGACGACCCAAAGATGATTTACCTTCAACGCGAGCTGCAACATCGTCTGGAAGTGTGACAACTTCAAAGGTGCTGCCTAGAACGAATTCGCCTGGATGAAGTACGAATGCTTCGTCTGGAGAAACCTCAACACTGCGAGTCATATCTTCTTGGTTCTGACGCGGATCAATGAATTGGTACCGATGATTCTCAAAGGTGCGGAAGAAGCGGTCTAGACGGATGTCGACGCTCGCTGGTTGCACCATTGCTTCGTCATAAGGTTCTAATTTGATGCGGCTGGCAGCAATGTCAGCCTTGATGTCGCGGTCAGATAAAAGCATGGGCGCAGGTTAGCGAAGCCGGAAGTCGGTTCCGCAAGAGCCGCACTGAGTTTCGCCATTTCGCACTCGAACTCCGCAAACAGGGCAAGGACGGCTGTTTAAGCGGCCTGTGGCCCAAGCGCCTGCCCTGAATGGGATTGCGATAGCCCAGAAAAAGCCGAAGACGATTATGCCTGAAAGCCCATTGCCGGAACTGCTCCAAACTGAGATTGCGAACATAGTGATGACGAACATATAAATGTCGTAAGCGGTGATTTTTCTTTTCATGTTTCCCCCTAAAAGGCAATTATCTTGCCTGCAAACTAAATGGCCGTTCTGACAGTTCTAGCCTTCGTGAAGAGCGCGCTGCATTGCCTGCACGAAAACTTCAGTGGTTTCAGCGCCGGGCACAGCGATTCGCTGATTGAAAACGAAGAATGGAACTCCACGTACATTTAGTTCTTCGGCAAGAGCTTTGTCATACTCAACAACATCTTTATATTTGTCGCTGGCTGCAAGTTCTTGCAATTCTTCAAAACTAATGCCGACCGATTCGGCATGTGGACGTAAATCTTCAACTGAGAAAACTTTTTCAGCATTCTCAAAATACGATTTGAACAAACGGAAAAGTAGATCGTGATGAACTCCGCGTTCTGCAGCCATCATCAAAAGACGATGTGCAAGTTGGGTGTTTGCGCCGTATGTTTTTGCGAGTTGGTAGTGCAATCCTTCTGAAGCTGCTACATCGGAAACATCACTCATCATGTCGGTTGCTTGTTCAACTGAGATGCCGTACTTCTCTGCCAAGTTTTCAACACTTAGGTACGGTTCTTCGGTTGCTTCTTTGTCTAGTTGATACGCGTGGTGATAAAGCTCAACTTCAAGACCGAGTTTGTCAATCGCTTTCTCGAGGCGAATGAAACCTATGTAACACCAAGGGCAAACAACATCAGACCAAACATCAATACGCATAGCCGTAATTTACGCCTTTATTCAGGTTTGGTTAAACGCAGCAAAGTAGCTTCTGGTCGACAAGCAAAACGCACTGGTGTGTATGGGTTTGTGCCAAGACCGGCAGAAACGTGCATCCAAGAATCTTGGTGTTTATGTAATCCTTTTGCGCGACGTGTATCGAGATCGCAGTTTGTAACAAGTGCGCCGAACAAAGGTAAACAAAGTTGTCCACCGTGTGTATGGCCGGCAAGGATTAACGGAATCTCATCGTTGGCCATTGCATCAAGCACTCGCAGATATGGTGCATGTGTCACACCAATTGCAAAAGTGTTTCCGTTTGGTTTGCCAGCCACGGTTGAATAGTCATCGTAATTTAGATGTGGATCATCGACGCCACGAAGTTCGATTCGGTTATTTTTTATTGTTACTTCACCGCGGGTATGGGTTAAGTCGTACCAACCTAATTCTTCAAGACCAGACTTCAAATCTTGCCAAGGAAGTTCAACACCACCAATAAGTGAACCGTCATATTTGAATAAATAACGTGCGGGGTTTTTCAAACTTGGTGCGAAGTAATCGTTAGAACCAAAAACGAAAAACCCGGGAACATCATTGAACGCGCTAAATGCACCTAGCACACTCGGTACTGCATTCAAATGAGCCAAGAAATCGCCAGTCACAACCACCATGTCTGGCTTTAAGTCTGCAAGTTCCGAAATCCATTCTTGTTTTTTGAATTGATGCGGAGTCATGTGAAGATCACTCAAATGCAAAATAGTGAAATCTTGTGCACCTGGTGGCAAAACAGGAACGGTTTTTTCCCGCAATGTGTAAGCGCGCACTTCGTACCCTGCGCTGTAAGCAAGTCCTGCTCCAGCGGTGATGCCAAGCCCTGCAAGCCAAGTTCCGATCGGTTCCACACGCCTATCGTGGCAGGATGTCCTTATGAGCGAACTAAAAGCCACACTTCAGGCAGATTTAACCACCGCAACCAAGGCTGCGGACAAAGTAACTTTGGGCACACTTCGAATGGCACTTGCTGCTATCACCAACGAAGAAGTATCAGGCAAAGAAGCTCGCGAACTGAGCGATGCGGAAGTTGTTTCAGTTTTGAGTAAAGAAGCCAAGAAGCGCCGTGAAGCTATCGAGGCATACCAATCAGCAAACCGTCAGGATCTTGCAGATGTTGAGGCAGCCGAATTAGTTGTTCTCGAAAAATACTTACCAGCACAACTTACAGATGCTGAAGTTGCAGACATCATTGCAAAGGCTGTTGCAGAGGTTGCGGCTACTGGCGCTGAAGGCATGAAAGCAATGGGTGGCGTGATGAAGATCGTGACACCACAAGTTACTGGTCGTGCTGATGGTGGTGCTGTTGCTGCAGCTGTAAAAAAGGCGCTTGGAGCTTAGGTATGTCTAGCTCGCCTGTTTGGCGCGGAAGTTGTGAAAATAAATTAATGCGATTTGCTGCATTGCCAATTGCGTCAATTATTTTTTCGTTAACTTACGTACTGAACGACACAGCTCGACCAGAGAAACAACTTCAAGGCTTGGGGTGGCTATATCTCTCTTCAGTGCTGGTTTTTGCGTATAGCGCGGTTTACACATTTAGCAAAGTGAATGTTGAAATCAGAGATGAAGGATTTTTCATAACTTACGGTTCTTTCAGATTTCCAAAACAGAAAATTGACTGGAACAAAGTCGCAAGCGTTCAAGCCATATACGTAGAACCAACTCAATGGGGAGGCTGGGGTTTTCGTTGGGTTCCCTGGAAACGAGCAACTGCCGCAGTCATGCGCCGCGGACCTGGATTGCGTTTTGATTTTGCAAACAACAAAGTTTTTGTTATCACCGTTGATGATGCAAACGGCGCTTTGGAAGCAATTCGGTCCGTGATGGACCGAATGCCGCCAAACTAACTAAAGGCTCGCTGCTACTAATTCCGCAATTTGCACAGCATTTAGTGCTGCACCTTTTCGCAAATTGTCATTACTAATGAACAAAGCCAAACCATGGCCTTCTTTTGCAGAAAGGTCAGGTCGAATGCGTCCTACGAATGACGGGTCTTTGCCAGCTGCCATCTGCGGTGTTGGAACATCCACTACTTCAACGCCAGTTGCTGACTTGAGGATTGCAGTTGCTTCATCAACAGAAATCGGGTTCTCGAATTCAGCGTTAATAGCAAGTGAGTGACCTGAGAACACCGGAACTCGCACACATGTGCCTGAAACAGGAAGTTCAGGAATACCGAGAATTTTGCGGCTTTCAAAGCGCAATTTCTTTTCTTCATCAGTTTCGTGCAAGCCATCGTCCACAATTGATCCAGCTAGCGGCACAACATTGAACGCGATCGGCGCTACATATTTAACTGGTGCTGGCAGTTTCACAGCATCACCATTCAACGCTAGGCCTGCAATGTCTTGTTCAACACCAGAACGAACCTGGCCTTCGAGTTCTTGAACACCAGCTACACCAGAACCACTGACCGCTTGGTATGAAGAAACTACGAGGCGCTTCAATCCGGCTTTCTTATGCAACGGCATTAACACTGGCATTGCAGCCATTGTGGTGCAGTTTGGGTTTGCAATGATACCGATTTTCGCTTCTTTGATAGCTTCTGGATTAACTTCGCTAACAACAAGTGGAACATCTGGATTCATTCGCCATGCTGATGAATTGTCGATGACGATTGCGCCAGCTTCTGCAAATTTTGGAGCAAGTGCTTTTGAGGTGGCGCCACCTGCAGAAAAAATTGCGATGTCAATACCAGCAAGATCTGCGGTTGCCGCATCCTCAATAACTACATCTTGTTCGCGCCAGTTAAGAGTTTTACCTGCAGAACGAGCGGATGCGAGAAAACGGATTTTGGTTAGTGGGAAATTACGCTGATCTAAAAGTTCGCGCATTACGTTTCCGACTTGGCCAGTAGCACCAACTACTGCGACAGTGATTTCTTTTGCCATGTTATCGACCTGTTCCACCGTAGACGACTGCTTCGTTGTTTGAGTCATCCAGACCAAAAGCAGTGTGGATTGAACGAACTGCGTGATCTAGATCTTTTTCACGAACCACAACACTGATGCGAATTTCTGAAGTAGTAATCATTTCGATGTTTACGTTTGCTTCAGCAAGAGCCGCAAACAATGTTGCAGAAACACCTGGATGCGAACGCATACCAGCACCGATTAGCGAGATCTTGCCAATGGTGTCATCAAACAAAATACTTTGGAAACCAATCTCTTTTTGCACGCGTGTTAGTGCAGAGGTTGCATCCTTACCTTCAGCTTTTGGCAACGTGAATGAGATATCAGTCAAACCAGTTGCTGCAGCAGAAACGTTTTGCACAATCATGTCGATGTTAATTTGTGCATCTGCAATGGTTTGGAAAATTGCAGCAGCAACACCTGGTCGGTCAGGGACGCCGACCACGGTGATTTTTGCTTCGCTGCGATCGTGTGCAACACCTGCGATGATTGGTTGTTCCATTTCGTCTCCTACGGGACGTTCCTTGATTACCCAAGTACCTTGTTTGTTTGAAAATGATGAGCGAACATGAATTGGAAGATCGAATCGTCGCGCATATTCAACGCAACGAAGGTGTAAAACTTTTGCACCGCTTGCTGCCATCTCCAACATTTCTTCGTAAGAGATTGCATTAAGTTTTCTTGCACTCGGCACGATGCGCGGATCAGCAGAAAAAACACCATCAACATCTGTGTAAATTTCGCAAACGTCTGCATTTAGAGCTGCTGCTAATGCAACAGCTGTTGTGTCAGATCCACCACGACCTAAAGTTGTGATGTCTTTTGAGTTTTGGCTAACACCTTGGAAACCAGCAACAATTGCAATAGCACCTTCGTCGATTGCAGATTGAATTCGTCCAGGAGTCACATCGATGATGCGGGCCTTTCCATGACTTGAGTCAGTGATCACACCAGCTTGTGAACCAGTGAATGAACGAGCTTCAAATCCAAGCTGCCCCACGGCCATTGCAACAAGTGCCATTGAGATTCTTTCACCCGCAGTTAGCAGCATGTCTAATTCGCGCGGTGCTGGAAGTGGTGAAACTTGGTTCGCAAGATCAATTAGCTCGTCGGTGGTGTCACCCATTGCCGAAACCACCACAACTACTTGGTTGCCGGCTTTCTTGGTCTCCACAATCCGCTGAGCCACGCGCTTGATGGATTCGGCATCAGCTACCGATGAGCCACCGTATTTCTGGACAACTAGTCCCATTTGCACCCTCAAAACTCATTAATGAATTGGTCAGGGCGGGATTTTGGCAGGGCAATAATCGATTATTCAGATTATTCCAAATGTTGAGACGCTTAAAAATCTCAGATTATGAGATTTCTCCCTGACTAATGATTCTTCGACCAGAAAGTGCACGCCCAATCGTGGCTTCATCGGCATATTCGATGTTTCCGCCTAGCTGAATACCAGTGGCGATACGGGAAATGGTCACACCAAGCGGAGCCAGCTGTCGAGCTAGGTAGCTGGTGGTTGCTTCACCCTCAAGATCTGGGTCAACAGCGATGATGACTTCTTTGACTTTTACGTCTTGTAGGCGAGTAATCAATTCCTTGATGCGAAGCTGCCCCGGACCCATATCCATCGTTGGATTTATTGAACCACCGAGCACGTGATAGCGACCGTTGAATTCACGACTACGTTCGATCGCAAT
>JBDKLK010000070.1:0-6711 GCA_039795655.1 Actinomycetota bacterium | reverse complement strand
TTGTGTAATCGGCAAAGAAAATCGTGGGCTTTCCTCACCTCCAGATTGTGGGAAATGAGTTGGGAACTGAGTTATGTTTCGAGAGCTTGCTCCTCTAAACGCATAAATAGATTGAAGGGGATCACCCACTGCATTCACCGAATGACCATTACTAAATAGTTTTTGAAGCATCTTACGTTGAGAAATCGAAGTATCCTGATATTCATCTAGTAGCACTGCTACATACTGTTCTTGATACTTTTTCCTTACACTCTCGAAATCTGTGACCAAATTCAAAGCAATTCTTGTCATATCAGCATAATCAAGTACGTTGTAAGCTAGTTTCAAATCTCTAAATTCATCTACCAATTTTGCGAGAATGATGCGACGTTTGGCATTGATTTCAAATGCGCTCTTTGGAGTTTCTGGACTCCAAATACTGGCGCGTTCAATTAACTCCTGATCGAATTTTCGTAAATCCTCTGTGGAAACAGCAGTATCTGAGAGTGAATCATCTAACTTAAGAACTCTTTCGAGAATAGTCTTAAATTTCGTCTCGAGCGAAATTAAGTCTAGTGAAGAGTTGGAAATTGCACGTGCACAAATTTGGTTTCTACGAGCATCCGAGACTATTTCGTGATCTGGTTCAATTCCTAATAAGACTCCAAACTCTTTTACGAGTTGGGAGGAGAATGAATGATAGGTGGTGATTGTCGGTTCCCCAAAAAATTGGTCGTCTGTTGGTTGCTTATCATTTTTGGTGCGAAGTTCTTCCAGATTTTCTCGAACCTTCTTGCGAAGCTCACCAGTTGCTAGATTTGTGAAGGTCAATCCAAGAATTCCGTCTGCCGGTACATTTTCTTTTTCAATGAGATGAATTACTCGCGCACCCATCACTGTTGTTTTACCTGAACCTGCACCTGCAATAATCACTCCAGGCGCATTTTTATGTTCAATCGCGTTAATCTGTTGTTGCGAAAACTGGATAGATTTGTTTTCACTCATTGAATCACCGGTTTGCCTTCTGGTTGTAGCGGACATGAAGTTTTTATTGAGCACCAATCGCACTGCTCGCTAATCGTTGGTAAGTACTTTTCACTTCTTACTACCTCCGCCGCCGAAACTAGTTTTTCTTCAACCCATGGTTGATCAACGCCTATGGCTTTTTGGGTTCGAAGCATTGGACCTGAAGAATTAACGCCAGCATCATGTCGAACACAGATCAAGACTGCACCTTCGGTAGCTGCGTTTCTTCCAATAACTATCTGATTTTCATCTTTAACAAAGCCTTGGTTCACTGCGTACTGATACAGTGCTAGCTGCATATGGTTTTCGCCATCAGCCAGAGAAGGTTTAGTAGTTGAAGTCTTGATATCCGCGATATAGGTTCCGCCTTCAGATGAAACTTGGACTATGTCAATCTGCCCTCTTAGTCGAAAACGTTCTGACTGACCATTTTTGGCGACAATCGTCAGCTCATCATCAAAATTGAGTTCTGTACCTGCAATTGCTCTACCGTTATTTCCTAACCAGTCTAAGAAACGCTTAACGCAGTTGATTGCGCTAATTCGTTCTGCCCCAGCTTCCCATTCAGTTCCAAATTTGACCTTACCCCAAATCTTGTCGATTTCTTTTTCGATAATTTCAAGATCAGGTTCCAATTTGTTTTTCGCTACTGCTTCAGCCAAAGCGTGGATTATTGATCCAAAATTCATGGCTGTTGAAGTGGATTCTTGAGCACTCGCTCTGTCGTGCATAAACCAAGTTAGAGCGCAATCACTAATCTTCTGAAGCGAAGAGCCTCGGACATAAACCGGTTTGGTTGGATCATCAACCGGAATTTCGTTGAAAGTTCTTGTAGTTATTCCCCACCAGGAATCAGGATTTGCACTTGGCACAAATTTCTCACCTTTTGCAGTTTGCAAATTTGCTAGATATGCAAGTCGTTGTTCAGCGGCATCACGGATTTCTTTTGGAAACGTTTCATCATCTGAAGACGCAACTCGCCTTAATTGAGCAACAAGCCCCTGTGGCGAATAACTGGCTTCAATACCCCACTGAAGTGGTGCAACCTTCTTAATTTTCTTAGATGTTGCTTCATCGGATTTATCAATTGCCATTAAGTTGGATATGAATCGAGAAGGAAGTTTTCCTTCTTCCTTATCGGCAGAAGTTGTGGAGATATAAACCTGGCTTTTTGCTCGGGTAAATGCAACGAAGAAAAGTCTTCGCTCTTCTCGCAGAATCTCAGATCTCTCAATGTGACTTACGAAATTATCAAATCCAAGTTTTTCAGGTTCGAAAATTGAATTTCTTCTCTTTAAGTCTGGCCAGCTTTCCTCATCGGCACCACAAATAAAAACTACTTCCCATTCCAAACCTTTGGATTTGTGTGCTGACATCAATGAAACGGCATTCGGTTCAAGTGCACGAAGAGAAGGCTGGGCTGGCACTAACAAGTTTTCAACTTCACTAATAAATGAATCGATGTCTCTGGCCTTACCAGGGAACATTGAGTGAGTCCTTGCAAGCTGCATAAAAGTAATTACCGCATCTAGATCATGTTCTGATTGAAAAGAACTTTGATCTCCTGAGAGTGCTTTAGCTCGTAAAACATCTTTCCAAGCGGATTTTGACCAAATGCGCCAAAGAACCTGGGCAACAGACTCATTATTCTTGTGAGCTTCGCCAGCTTTATTTAGATTTTCGCGAAGAGCAACTAACTTGGTAAGCGAAAGTCCGCCAACTTCAGGTTCAATTAGTGCAGTTAGGTGAGGGCTGCGCAATGCATCGGCAATTAAGTTTTCACTCCAGTCTTGTTCTGGAGTTCCACGTGACACATCACGAAGTTGTCTACCAATGTGTCGCAAGTCCGCTGCACTTAATCCACCGATTCCGCTTGTCAACAAAAAAGTTGCAACATCAGGATTTTGTTTTAAGTAATCAAAGTTCCTTACAACTTTTAATGCTTCAATTAGCACTTTAATGGCAGGCTCTTGCGCAATAGGCAATTCATCAAATGAAACATCTACAGGAATCGAAGCCCTAGTTAGAGCACGTTCCAAAACGGGAATTGCTATTGTTCCTGAACGGACAAGAATTGCGATGTCTTTCCATTTTAGGTCTGAAGCGTCAACAATCGAGCGGATCTTCTCAGCGACCATGTCAGCTTCTTCTTCACGTGATTCGTAATCTGTGACGAAGACATCCCCCGGATTGCTCTTAAGAGTTTCTAGGACGCGATGAGACTTGCTATCAAATCCTGGGATTTCTTCCGAGCTGTTCTCACCAATAAGCCTTTGTGCATGTTCTGCAAGGTTTGAGCCAAATCGACGAGTGACTTTGAGATTAACTTGTTTTGGTGTACCGAAATGATTTATATGTGCGAAATCTTTAAAGAAATTGAAAACCGCACTTGAGTCAGCACCTCGGAAACCATAAATGGACTGATCAGGATCACCTACTGCGATTAGGCAAGCGTCACTTGAAACCATATTTTGTAGTATTTTGACTTGAAGCGGGTCAGTGTCCTGATACTCATCAACTATTATCACTTTGTAACGGTTTCGTAGGATTTCTTGAATCGAAGTATCTTGAGTTTTCTTGAAAGCATCAATTATTAGTTCGTTGTAATCTAGAGAAGAAATCATTTCTAGATTGTCAAGATACTCATTCATAAAATTTGCGAGCGATGACCACTCAGGATTACTTCCAACAACTTGTGACAGTTGATCAGAATCGAGACCAAGAGACCTAGCGCGGGCAATGGCATTTCGAATCTCAATGCTCATACCGCGAGTTTTCACTGCATCTTTTAAGAATTCTGGCCAGACAGTTTTGCCCAATCTAGACACCTCAAGCGAGCCATCGATTAGTTGGCGAACTACTAGCTCCTGCTCTGGTGCACTCATTAGTCTTAACTCAGAATAGCCATCTGAATCAACTTTGTTCGGAAACTCGCGAACTATCGAAAGTGCAAGTGCGTGGAAAGTGCAGACTCCCGGAAGTTGTCCCCCTCCAACTCGGGAAACAATTCGGTCGCGTATTTCTTCTGCTGCTTTGCGAGCAAAAGTCAGCACTAAAATTTCATGGGCTTTAACTTCACCCTCTTTAATGATGCGAATAACTGTTTCAGTCAAAGTTGCAGTCTTACCGGTTCCAGGACCGGCTAATACCAATAATGCACCGTGTCTATGTTGAGCTACTTCTTCTTGCTTTGCGTCCAACTCAATGGAAGTTGTTGGCGTTGGAGTTTTGCGCTCTAAGACCCACTCAAGATTTGGTCTTGCTGGCGGTAAATTGGAGATTGGTGAGTTCACACCGACAAAATAACGAAATAACCTGACCCTTAGATGCGGACACAACCCATTCCACACTCAAATTCAGCACTTATTAGGTGAGGCATAGGTCTAATGGGAGTATCTGCCTGTGAGCAAAGCCGCTAAAGCCACTTTGGTAATCGAGGATGGGGTAATCACCCGCAGAGTCCGCAGACCAGTGGATCTTTTCCGATTCGTGGCCGCCTTGGTGGGCATTGCCTCTGTTTTGGCAATTGCCACCATCGCACTTTCAACTTTTAGCGGTATCGACAAAGACGTGGCTAGCTCGGCAGCGAAACTGCCAGCCATAATCGCATTGGCGCTGAGCACAATTTCTGGCTTTGGTCAGTTCGCCCTTCCACTAGTTGTTACCTTCGCATTGTTAAACGCCAAGCGCGGTCGCCTACTTGCGGAATCCATCACCGCATTCGTTGCTGCAACTTTGATTATCAACATCATGATTAGTTCTGCGCGCGATTTAGGTTCGGAAGATTTTTGGTATGCATTGGCTGGCACAATTGAACGAAGCGCTGTTCCATTGCAACCTTTGTTCGCTGGAGTTGTTGCTTTCGTAACAGTTGCAAGACTTCGCGGCCAATTAAGTACATTCTCAACATTCATTCTTGCAACAACAATGATTGCAGACAGTGTGTCTGGTGGTTTCACTGTTACTGCATTAGTGATTTCTTTACTTTCAGGTTACGCAATTGGTTTGGCGTTTAGATATTTGATTGGTACACCAACGGTTCGTCCAAAAGGGTTACAAATTGCTAACGCGCTGGAAGAAGCTGGCATTGAAGTCACAATGTTGCGGGCAATAGATTCAACAAAACACGGTCGCCGCTATTTAGCTACATCAAATGACAACGAGAAACTTTTTGTGGTTGTTTTTGATCGCGACCTTGAAGGTGCAGGCATCTTGCCTAGATGGTGGCGCTCACTCCGTTTGCGTGACAGCGAAGCGCTAGGCGGTTGGTCAATGCGTGAAGCGGTTGAACGCTCATCATTGATGGCGCTAGCTGCAACTAATGCTGGCGCACCAGTTCCAGAACTTCACAGCGTTCGTCGTATTGGCGATGACGCATCGGTATTGGTTTACGAATGGATTGACGGTAAATCAGGTACCGAATTTATTGAACTCAATAAAAAAGTCTCGGACAAAACTTTGCGCTCCGCTTGGAAGGCGCTAAAACAACTGCACGATTCTGGAATCGCACATCGCGGAATCGCTGCAGAACATTTGTTAATTGATAAATCAGGCGCTGTTACGTTGGTTCACATCACAAGTGGAACAGTTGCGATGAGTGATTTGCAGGCACGAATTGATATTGCGGATATGGCTATCGCATTGTCACAACTTTCATCTGCCGAAGATGCAATTCGAATCGGTGAAAAAGTCTTGGGTAAAGCAGCAATAATGTCTGCACTGCCTGCACTGCAGAAGTTTGCGTTGAGCCAGGAAAACCGAAAGAGCCTGCGCAAGAACAAAGAACTACTCGGTGAAGTTCGTGAATCAATCGCGCAACTCGCTCCAGGTGAAGAAGTTGCACAGGTCGAGATCGAAAGAATCCAGCCGCGCAAAGCATTAACAATTGGTGCAGCTTTCGTTGCGGGCTATTTGTTGCTAGGCCAGCTTGCTAACGTAAATCTTGTTGAGATTTTTGCGAGTGCTGATTGGCAATGGGTAACGGTTGCTGCAATCGCAGTGTTTGTAATGTTCGTTGGTTCAGCAATGACACTAGATGGATTCGTTTTAGAAAAACTTCCTTTCTACAGAACTGTGCAAGTTCAAATTGCTGGTGCATTCGTAACTTTGGTTTCACCTCCTGCATTAGGCAGCGTGGCAGTTAATGGTCGCTATTTGCAAAAGAGTGGATTGAGTTCTGCAGCTACTGGTGCAACTATCGCGGTTTCACAAGTGCTCGCGTTTATCGTTCATATCTTCTTGTTGTTTGCTGCTGGCGTGGCTGCGGGTTCAGAACAAAACTTTATTTTCGATCCGCCTAAAGAAGCAGTAATCGCAGTTGGCGTTTTTGCATTGATTGCCATCATTGTTTTGCCACTGCCTTTTGTTCGCAAATACATTGTGGATTTCGCGCGACCAAGAATCTCTGAAGTACTTCCGCGATTCGTGACACTTGGTCAACGTCCTATGAAACTTGTGGTTGGCATCTCCGGCATGATCATTATGAACGTTGCACTTTGCGTTGCCTTAGTTGCATCTGTGCGCGCCTTCGATGGTTCTGGAACTTGGGCGGCTATTTCGCTGGTTTATCTTGCAGGTTCAACTTTGGGAATGGCTGCGCCAACTCCTGGTGGTATCGGTGCGATGGAAACCGTTATGACTGCCGGTCTAGTGGCAGCAGGTGTGGATGCTGGTATCGCGCTTTCTGCAGTTCTGCTCTACCGCTTG
>JBDKLK010000069.1:0-6729 GCA_039795655.1 Actinomycetota bacterium | reverse complement strand
ATTCTTTTCTTCCCAAGCCTTTGTTGGAGGAATTGAAGCGATTCCAGTCTTAGCAGAAGGTAATTCAGATTCTTTCAGTCCATTTGCATAAGTGCGAACTTCCCACCACAGATCGGCGTATGCTTTATGGCTGCGATTTCGCAGACTTTCGAGCATGTATACATCGCGAGCAGATTTAAGTTCATTCTTAGCAATATCGATGATGGCGGCATCAGGTAAAACCCTGCTAACTGCTTTATCTTTTTCTTGCGCGATTTTTTCTCGTTCAATCCAAAGTTCTCGAACGATAGCTAACTGACGTGGTTGTCTTACTTGATGGATACCACTGGTTTTTCGCCATGGATCGGCCAGGGCAGCCGCCGGTTTCCAAGATGCTAGAGCATGAAAGTCCTGTTCAGCCCAATTCCATCTATTCATATTTTCCAGTTGTGATTTAAGCGCTTCTCGTAGTTCAATCAATTTTTCAACATCTAAAGCGGCGTAAATCAACCATGGCTCTGGTAGCGGTCGGGTAGACCAATCTGCTGCCGAGTGCTCTTTTTGGAGTCCTATTCCGAATTCAGATTCGAGAAGTCCTGCTAGGCCAACCTTTTGTTTGCCCAAAAGTCTTCCTGCATGTTCAGTGTCAAAAAGTTTCGTTGGAACAAGATCAACTTCGGCAAGGCAAGAGAGGTCTTGAGTGGCTGCATGCAAAATCCATTCTTCTGATTTAAGAAAATCTGAAAGTTTGGAAAAATCCTGAATAACTGTTGGATCGATAAGAAAAGTGCCAGCGCCATTCCGTCGTATCTGAATCAGGTAAGCCTTCGCTGTGTATCTATAACTACTAGCTCTCTCTGCATCAAGTGCGACTGGTCCGTGTCCACTAATAATTTGTTCAACAGCTTCATCAAAAGAATTTTGATTATCGATTAAAGGAGTTAAGCCATCAGCAGGAGATAGGAGAGGTTCTAGATTAGGAACAACCTGTTCAACTTCTTCAGACATACTTACTTTTTCAGGTTTAAAGCACTGACACCTTCAGGCAAAGGTTCGAGACCTGCGGCGCTGGTCATTAAATCGCACCAAGCAAGAGCATGCGCTGTGAAACTTTCATCATTTGGAACAGTCCAAGAAACTCTAATTTCAACTTGTCCTTCTGGCGCGCGCGAAGCAATGTCACCAAAAGACTGTGAACCTGAACGAGAAACCGTGCCGCTAAGTGCAAGTGGCTGCAGAGATCTTTCTTTAAATGCATCTTCAACCCAAGACCAACCAACATCAAGAAGCATTGGGTCGGTTACCAATTCGGTTTCAAGGTCTGCGCTAACGAATCCAACAAGCCGAAGATTGCCATCCCAGGTGTCTTGAAAAAGTGGTTCGTGTAAAACAACCAGACGACCGTTACCAACTTCTTCGCCATTAACATCTACATCAGCAACTATTGCGGCTGTATGAGTTGCAAGTCTTGCCGGTGCTGCGGTGTGGTCGAGTTTTACTTCTGGGCGAGTGAATCTATTTTCAAGAAGAGCTTTAATCTCGAGGGTGATTTCATCCCAATCGAGTTTGTAAGTGCTCTGCATTTTCACTGTTCAAGGCTAATAAATATGAGGTTACGCGGGTCTAGGCTCGCCGCTTACAAAGTATTCTCCCGCCATGACTTTGGTATTAGCTCTGCTTGGTAGTTTGATGTGGGGAATTGCAGACTTCCTAGGCGGATTGCTTTCCAAAACTTACAAAGTTGCTTTTGTTCTCGTGGTTTCTCAAACTTTCGGGTTAATCACTATGGGAATCTATTTTGTTTTGTCACAGGATCTTTGGGATTGGCGGGCTGCCGTAATGGCATCCCTTGCGAGCTTCTCAGGTTTCTTCGGAATGATGAGTTTTTATAAAGCACTTTCAACCGGAACTATGGGAATCGTTTCGCCAATTGCATCTCTTGGAGCAATAGTTCCAGTAGCGGTAGGTCTTGCTTCTGGTGAACAGCCGTCAGGAATGCAATTCCTTGGAATTCTTTTTGCACTCATTGGTGTGGCGCTTGCAAGCGGTCCTGAACTTAGCGGTGCATCGGCAGCAAAACCTGTGGTTCTTGCGATTATGGCTGCTATTGGTTTTGGAACCTGTTTTGTATTTTTGAAACATGGAGGCGAATACTCCGTTACAACAACAATGGTTTTGATGCGTGTTCAGTCTGTCATTATCGGACTTGTGATGGTGCTTAGAGCTAAATCCATTGTGAAAATCCAGCCAAGACACTTTTGGTTATTGGTAGTGATTGGAGCATTTGATGTCCTTGCAAACGTAACTTTCGCAATCGCATCCCAATCGGATATGTTGGCGCTAGTTTCTGTTCTTTCGTCACTTTACCCAGTAGTTACTGTTTTAATGGCTTGGGCAATTTTGAAAGAGCGAATGATGACAATCCAATACGTCGGAGTTGTGATTTCTCTATTTGGCGTTTGCCAAATTGCGCTTGGCTAATACAGATATCTATTCATCGTATTTGCGCACTAAACAAATAGCGTTTATGCAGTAACGGTCATCGGTGGGGAAACCAAAACCTTCACCATGAAAAACGTGCCCCAAGTGGCTCTCGCAGGTTCCACATTTAACCTCAACCCGTACGTAACCTTTAGAGAAATCATCTTCGAGAATTAGGTTTGCATTGTCATTTGGTTTCCAAAACGCAGGCCAACCGCATCTTGCATCGAATTGGTCAGAGGCGTCAAAAAGTTTTGCACCACAGGACCTGCAGGTGTAGTAGCCAGCTGCGGATTTTTTTTCATAATCGACTGAAAACGGCGCTTGAGTGCCACTGTCCCGGAGAACGAAATATTCGCCAACTGTCAGAAGTTCTTCCCACATTGGAAGAACCCCGTAGTGTGAAAATCCATATTCTTCAACTTGGTAAGTTTTCACTAACTGAAGTTGTTCGATGAAATTGTTTATGTCCTGACTCTCACTCGCCGCACCTTCAATTGGGCTGCGAGTCAGCACGAACTGATCTACCAAATCCATTTTTATTAATTGTTCTAGGAGCTTTGGTCCACCCTCGCAACTAATTCGAATCAAACCCATTTCATTAAGTTTCTCAACCGCAATTCTTAAATCGACTTGAGAGTCTCCGCTAGCAATTAATTTAGGCTCGTCAATTTGAGTTGCAATGTCTTTAGTTGTAATCACATAGTCAGCGAAGTCGAGGAGTTTTTTTACATTAACAAGGCTTGCGGAAACGACTACTAGTGAAGGATTCTCTTTAAGTCCATGACCTTTACGCCAATTCATAATCTCTGCACCAGGACTAATTGGTTTGTAGTTTTCAGCAATAGCGGTTGTCGAACCTACGAGAACCGCATCAGCTACATAGCGGTGGGCGAGCAGCCATTGCAGATCATCATGGTTGCTTAAGCCTCGAGAGCCTGAAGAGCTGTCTACCCAGCCGCCGTTTGAGTTCTGAATCATGACTGCTCGTATCCCTTTTGCTGGGAAACTAATTTCAGTTAGAAAATCAACACTCTCGAAGTCCATGCGGCGAAGTCTTGCAGAATGTTTAGAGTTCTGCTTGTGTAAGTTCGTCCCGTGTATGAGTCACTCTGCGACCGCAACCCGGAAATCTCGACATCAGAGATCCTTGCAGGGTTAGTGCCACCTCCTCATTTTGCTCATTCAACTTTTCAGAATTATGTTCCAGATTCCAATCAGCCTTCTCAGGCTTTGGCGGTTCAAAATCTGCAACTTTTTGCGGATGACATAAATCGCAGGAATCGCTTGTTTTCTAGATCCAGAAACGGCTCAAAGGGTCGATATCTAGATGGTGGTTTCGGTGTTGGTAAAACTCACCTTTTAGCTGCCCTTTGGTACAGCGTTGATGTGCCTAAGGTTTATGGAACCTTTGTCGAGTTCACAAACCTAGTTGGTCTACTCACTTTTAATGTCACTGTTGATTTACTTTCGCAAACCAAACTTCTATGCATTGATGAGTTCGAACTCGATGATCCAGGTGACACGGTTTTGATGTCAACTTTAATGATGCGACTTGTTGAGAATGGGGTTTATCTCGCTGCAACTAGTAATACCTTGCCTGATCGTCTTGGAGAAGAAAGATTTGCGGCTGATGATTTCCAAAGAGAAATTCAAGGTTTAGCTGCGCATTTTGAAACTATTCGAATTGATGGCCAAGATTATCGACACAGAGGAATTCCGAAAGCTGACGAACCTTTGTCAACCGAAGAGTTGGAGCAAATTGCTAGTCAATCACTCAATTCTTCGCTAGATGATTTTGTTTCTTTGTCAACTCATCTCGCGACTGTGCATCAATCAAAATATGGCGCCTTGATAAATGGTTTAGACATTGTTTGCGTAAAGAATTTGGAAACTATTTCTGATCAGGCCAATGCTTTGAGATGGGTGGTTCTTGCAGATCGGCTATATGACTGCGACATTCGATTCAAAGTGTCTGGAATTGCAATTGACAATTTGTTCGCTCCAGAACTTTTAGCTGGTGGCTATCGTAAGAAATATCGCAGAGCGCTTAGTCGCTTAATCGCATTGAATCAAATGTAATTTGGTGGTCGATACAGGACTCGAACCTGTGACCTCTTCCATGTCAAGGAAGCGCGCTAACCAACTGCGCCAATCGACCTGATGTTTAGAACTATGTGAGGTGGAGACGGGATTTGAACCCGTGTAGAGGGATTTGCAGTCCCGTGCCTCGCCTCTCGGCCACTCCACCGCGAGGTGCAAGACCTGCGCCGAGCGGATGACGGGACTCGAACCCGCGACATTCACCTTGGCAAGGTGATGCGCTACCAACTGCGCTACATCCGCATGACCTACCTTGTGAGTAAGTCGGGGCGGAGATTACCCGATTATGAGCGTTCAACCCAATTCGGGGTCTAGAGCTATTGCTTACGCTTGGCAGGTGCCCAATTCCTTCGCCTACCTAAATGGTCAGCTGGCTACCGAAATCTCACAAATCACTACCGATTTGAGACTGGTAGATCAGGGTGGCAGGTGGTTGATTCTTGGATTCTTCAATGGCCCGACTCTCGCAATTGAATTTCTCGAATGGGATGCGGCAGCTGTGCCGACCGGAAAATGGCAAGGTTCAGGAAACTGGAATTCAAATCTCTCTTCTGCCGAATACCAAGAGCTTGTGAGGCGAGCTCAATCGGAGATTGCCAAAGGTTCTTTTTATCAGGTAAATGTTTGCCATCAATTCAGTGCAAAATGGAATCCAGAAAATTCAATTTCTGGTCTCTTTAATTTACTTTTTCAAAAGCATCCGAGCCGGTTTGCGACGCTGGTAAACATTACCGATCAGCGCCTTAAAGAATTCGGGTTTGACGAGATTCAAATAGCAAGTGCTTCACCAGAGTTGTATCTCGAGATTGGCGGCGATGTGATTTCTTCCTCACCAATTAAAGGAACATGCGCAAAAGGTGAAGATTTTCTTGAAAAAGACATTAGTGAAAACATAATGATTGTAGATCTAGTTCGGAACGATCTATCAAAAGTGTGCATGACTGCTTCGGTCGAAGTCACAGAATTGCTTTCACGTTTGGAACTTCCGAATCTTGACCATCTAGTCTCCACAGTTTCAGGCAACCTCAACCCAGGTACATCTTGGTCTGAAATTTTCGAAGCAACATTTCCTCCAGGTTCAGTTACTGGAGCACCAAAAAGTTCGGCATTGAAATTCATTAAAGAAAATGAGCCTGACCGAAATATTTACTGCGGTGCAATCGGTTGGATAGATGCTTCAGAAAAACAGGCTGAGATAGCAGTGGGAATTCGAACTTTTTGGAAGGCTAGTGATGAGCTCAAGTTCGGAGCAGGGGCAGGAATTACTTGGGATAGCAATCCTGAGCAAGAATGGCGAGAAACAGAATTAAAAGCGGAAAAATTAATTAGTATTGCAAGTGAAAATACGGAGCATGGCAATGTGGAGCATGGCAATGTGAAGGAGATACTGTGAAGCACTGGATATCAACTCCGAACGGTGGCGGCATTGTCTCTCTGCCATTGATTTCAGCTCTTGATCATGGTTTCACCGTTGGTGATGGAATTTTTGAAACTTTAAAAACCGAATTTGGTAAACCTATATTGCTAAAGCGTCATCTTGTGCGTTTGGAAAATTCAGCTTCAATGCTGGAAATGGAGATTCCTGACATAGACACAATTTCGATCGCGATTTTTGAAGTATTAGCGCAAAAAGAAGTTAAAGATTCGCAGCTCGGTAGATTGAGAATCACAGTTAGTTCTGGCCCTGGAGAACTTGGGTCAGCTCGAGGTAGTGGTTGGACGCTTGTGATTTCTTGGAGCGAATCAAGCCCATGGCCATCTTCTTGCGAAGTAGTTGTCAGTGAGATTGTTCGTAATGAAAAGTCTGCGCTTGCAGGTGCAAAAACTATTTCATATGCGGAAAATGTTTTGGCTTTAAAGCGCGCTAAAAAGCAAGGCGCATCTGAAGCCATACTTTTGAATTTAAAAGGAAATGTTTGTGAGGGGACTGGCTCAAATTTGTTTATTGTAAAGAATCAAACCGTTATCACTCCTCCCGTTACAGATGGGCTTTTAGCTGGTATCACTCGTGACGCAGTTATTGAAGCAATACCCGCAGATATTCGCTTTAGTGAGTTGAGTTTCGATTTGTCCGAACTTATGTCTGCAGATGAAGTGTTTCTCACCTCTTCAACGCGAGATATTCAACCAGTGGTCAAGGTGGATCAAAAAGAGTATCCAGTAGGA
>JBDKLK010000068.1:0-6747 GCA_039795655.1 Actinomycetota bacterium | reverse complement strand
TACTTTGGTTAACAAAGAACCTGAAGCGACAGGAATAACAACTTGGCTAGGCAAACGCCATCCGAGTTGTTCAGCAATTTCGAAACCGAGAGATTTGGAACCTTCTGCGTAGTAAGGTCGCAAATTAACATTTACAAATCCCCAAGTTTCAGTGATGGTTTCACCAATCAATTCTGAACAAAGACGATTCACGTCGTCGTAGTTTCCTTCGATTGCAAGAAGTGTGCCGCCGTAAGTTGCAGTGGTGATTGTTTTACCAGCTTCCAGATTCGATGGAATCAAAACAACTGAATCTTGACCTGCACGAGCTGCAGCTGCAGCAACTGCGTTCGCCAAGTTGCCAGTTGATGCGCAAGCAAGTGTGGTTCGACCAAGTCGACGAGCTGCATGTTGAGCGACAGCGACTACACGATCTTTGAAAGAGTGAGTTGGATTTCCTGAATCATCTTTTACCCAAAGGGTTCCGGTCATGCCGAGGGCTTTTGCAAGATTGTCGGCCTTGATTAATTTGGTAAGGCCAGGATTTAAGTTTGGTTCATCTGCTACATATTTTGCGACCGGTAGCAGCGGTGCGTATCTCCACATATTTTGTGGGCCAGATTCAATTTGTTCGCGAGTAACTTTTCCAAAGTCATAAGCGACTTCGAGGGGTCCGAAACACTCAATACATGAGTAAGCGGCTCCGAGTGCGTAATCAGTGCCACATTCGCGACATCGAAGCGCAGTAGCTGGCCCGAATGATTCTGGGGTAATTGGTGGAGTTGAACTCATAGGCGAAAGTTATTCGCGAGGCCGATTCGGTTGTGAGTGAGATTGCTGAAAGTCCGTATCTTGGACAGTTATCTCGCCCGCTGGTCGGTCTACTAGTCAGATTTCCCATCGAGGAAACCTTTGAACTGCCCCGGAAGGCGCAGGCTTTCACCAGATTCTTCAGCTGCTCGCTTTGCAGGATTGCCGCTCTTACTCTTCTTTTTGTTTGCAGGTTGTTGCTGCTTTAGCTTCTTACCGCCGCCAACTCCGTTTGGAAGCGGTACGCCTGGGATATTTGGTACTCCACCTTTTGCAACCTGCTTAAACATTTTTGCAGCCATACCGAACCGTTCAACCAAATTGTTGACATCACTTACCCGAGTTCCAGAACCATTAGCGATTCGAAGTCGACGTGAAGCATTTAGAATCTTTGGATCTACTCTTTCTGCAGGTGTCATCGATCTAATAATTGCGGCAGTTCGATCAAGTTCTTTTTCGTCAATGTTTTCAATTTGAGATTTCATTTGACCACTGCCAGGCAACATCCCAAGTACTTTGCCGAGTGGTCCCATATTTTTAAGCGCCATCATTTGTTCTAAAAAGTCATCAAGCGTGAAACCATCGCCGGATGCCATTTTCTTTGCGAACTTCTCTTGACTCTCAACATCTATTGCTTTGTTAGCTTGCTCGATCAAAGTAAGCATGTCACCGAGATCAAGAATGCGATTAGCCATACGTTCTGGATAGAAAGGTTCGAAATCCTCGATCTTTTCACCAACACTTGCAAACATGATTGGTTTGCCAGTTACTTCGCGAATTGAAAGCGCAGCTCCACCGCGCACATCGCCATCTAGTTTGGTTAAAACGACCGCATCAAAACCAACACCTTCGTCAAAAGCTTGTGCGGTTGCGACTGCATCCTGACCAATCATTGAATCGATTACAAAAAGAATTTCGTTCGGATTAACAGCATCGCGAATATCGCTCGCCTGCTGCATCAATTCTTCGTCAATTGCCAAACGACCTGCGGTATCGACAATAACCATGCTGTGTTGTTTTTGTTTCGCGTACTCAATAGCCGCTTTCGCAACCTCTACTGGATTACCAACTCCATTGCCAGGTTCTGGCGCAAAAACAGGAACTCCAGCTCTCTCGCCAACTACTTTTAGTTGATCCACTGCGTTTGGTCGCTGCAAGTCTGCTGCCACTAGCAAAGGTGTTTGAGATTGGTTCTTTAAATACATTGCGAGCTTGCCAGCGAGTGTGGTTTTACCCGCACCTTGCAAACCAACCAACATGATGACAGTTGGAGGATGCTTTGCAAATCGAAGTCTGCGCGCACCGTCTTCTGCAGATAGGTCGCCGCCAAGAATTGCAACAAGTTCTTGATGAATGACTTTGACAATTTCTTGTCCTGGATTCAACGCACCAAGTTCTAGTCCTACAGCTTTTTCGCGAACTCGTTCTGAGAAAGTTTTAACTACACTCAAAGCTACGTCAGCATCTAGCAGAGCTGTACGGATCTCTTTGATTACAGCATCAACATCAGCTTCGGAGATTTTGCCCTTGCCGCGAAAACCTCTTACTGCTGCAGATAACTTTGCAGATAATTGGTCAAACACGGCTTAGCTCCTAAGATGAAAATGAGGAGCATAGATTAAAGCTTAAGTCTGAATTCTGATTAGGAGAGTAACTCTTGGCCAATATCGGCGATTATGGCTGCTTTTTGCGTTTCAGTGAGTTTACTTCCATCAGTACTTTGCAAGTAGAGAACGTCGATGACTTCACTTCCAATGGTGTCGATTATCGCTGCAATGATTGAGACTTCATGCTTCACTAAAACCTGACTCAACCTGAACAAAAGTGCAGGCTCATCATGCGCTCTTACTTCCAAAATGTCGCTACTATTTCCAGAATCTTCAACAAAGTAAAAGACCGGTTGTGGCGCGATGAAACCTCCATATTTACCATTGCCGAAAACTAATTTTTCGATTCTTTTCAGAACTAGTTCTGAATTATTGATCGCTGCGAGAATATCAATTTCAATTTCCTTTGCATCGGGCAATAAACCAAATAGAGGTCGAACTTTCCAATGCTGTAGGGCAATTCCATCTTTTGTCTCAAACTGTGCAGCTAATACTTCTAGCTTCAAAATCCTGTAAGCAGCAGCGACATCTGCAACCAATCCAATTCGGTCTTTAGTCATAATATGTACATCTAGATTATGACTCATTTCAATTTTGATTTTTGTCTCCACAGAAATGGCAAACGGAAATGTTTCAGAAAGTGAGATTGGACTTGGTAGAGGTTTACCTTCTAAAACGCTAGACACCCGATCAACCAATTCCAAAATCAAGTTTGCCTTCCAATCGCTCCAGTTCTGAGGCGATGTCGCTCTCGAATCAGCAATTGCTAGATTGTGTAGCAATTCCAGAAGTAATTTTGATTCGATTTTTTCTGCAACAAAATTAATCGTCTCAATGTCGTCTAAGTCTCGTCGGGCAGCAACTTCTGGAAGTAAGAGATGCAACTCCACCATCTTTTTAAGCAGTTGTGAATCAACTTGGTTAAAACCAATTTGCGGGGCTATTTCCGCCATTAATTCACTTCCCTTAATACTGTGATCACCACCTCGAGCTTTTCCAATATCGTGGAACAGCGATCCCACCAGCAATAGGTCTGGTCTCGATACTTTACGCGTCAATTTCGCAGCTTCGATTGCGCATTCAACGCTATGCCGATCAACAGTATAAATATGCAAAGCATTTCTTTGTGGGGCAAATCGAATCGCACTCCAATGGGGGATTAGTTTTTCAATCAATCCTGCCTGGTCTAGCGCCTCCCATATCGGAAGCATTGGCTGGCCAGCACCTAGAAATGAAACAAAATCATTTAATGTTTCAGCCGACCACGGTGCTACCAACCCGACAGGATTTGAAGTTAAAACTCTGATTGTGCTTGGCGAAATTTGTAGACCGGCTTGTGCTGATGCCGCTGCAATTCGCCAAATAAACCCTTCATCAGAAATTAAAGTTGCATCACGTGCAAGTACTACTTCGCCATCTTGAACAACTACCCCGTTTGCTAAAGGAGCACGTCTGCTTGGCTCAATTTTCTTAAAGGAGATAAAGTTTTTTGGCTTAAGTACTTTTGAAGCTCTTGACCAGGCACCATCGGACTCGAACGCAAGAGTTCTTCCTGATTCATAAACTCGTTTAAGTAATTCATCCGCATCTGAATAATTAAGTAATGCAGCAACTTCATCCTGTTCAGACATAGATAAACGATCATTCGGCTTACCAGCCACTCGATGTAAAGTATCTCGAATATCTAGCAATTGTTGATTAGCTTTTTCAATCTTTTCTCTGTTTATGTCAGTAATCCAAGAGGCTGCAATCGCTCGCAATATTGTCGATTCACGAAGTCCTCCGAACGACTCTTTTAAGTCCGGCTCGAGAAGATATGAAAGTTCTCCAAATCGTTCCTTGCGTTCCATTGAACTTTGCTGGAGCAATTGCAAGCGGTCCTTAGCCATTGTTCGCCAATCCGAAAGTACGCTTGATCGAACTTCAGAAAGCAACGACTCATCCCCAACTATTAATCGTGCGTCTAGCAACCCAAGCACGACTTTGAAATCTTTATTCGCCATTCTCCGTACCTGTGCTAAATCACGAACACTGTGATCCAGCGAAACCCCCGCATCCCAAATGGGATACCAAATACTTTGAGCTTTTTCCGAAATTAGGTCGGCCGAAACATCAACCTGATGTAACATTAAAACGTCAAGATCACTAAAGGCGCAAAGTTCTTGCCTGCCATATCCGCCAACGGCAACAAGGGCAATACGAGATTCTTCTAAGTTCGCATTTTTAGCGAGATCCCGAAGCCAAGAGTCAGTCGCGTCGGATAGCGCTAAGCGAGTTTCGGCAGATGCTCGAAAACTACCGAGCTGAATCTCTTGCCGTTTAGCTAAACTCACTAAAGCTCCTCAAATAAGAGAGAGTTGGGGTGGAATAAATCCACCCCAACCAAAGGAAATTTCTTCGAATTAAAGCGCAGAAGATCCACGTTCTCCGGTTCGAACCCGAATTACTTGTTCAACTGGTATCACCCAAACTTTACCGTCACCGATTCGACCTGTTTGAGCAACAGCAACAATTGCATCTAGCACTTTGTCGAGTTCGTCGTCGTCAACCAAAATCTCAATTCGAATCTTTGGAATGAAGTCGACTGTGTATTCAGCACCGCGGTAAACCTCAGTATGACCACGTTGTCGTCCAAATCCACTTGCTTCAGAAACAGTCAAGCCATTAATACCCTGACCTTCTAGTGCCTTCTTAATATCATCAAGTTTGAAAGGCTTAACGATTGCTGTTATGAGTTTCATTTAGACCTCCACTTTATTCTTTGACAAAATTTCACTTAAACCTGCTCCAGCACGATTATCTAGTTCATATGCGGATTCTGCATGAAGAACGAGATCGATACCTTCGATTTCTTCGTCGCGGGAGATTCGGAACCCAATGGTTTTTTCCAAAATTAATCCGATTATTACAGTGACGATGAAAGAATAAATTAGAACACTAAACGCGCCGGTGGCTTGTTTAATTAGCAGTTCGGTGCCACCTCCGTAAAGAAGTCCGTCAGCACCCCAGCTCGTAATCGCAGTTGAGCCGAAGAGTCCAAGTGAAAGTGTTCCCCATAGTCCGCCAACAAGGTGCACACCCACTACGTCCAGCGAATCGTCATAGTTGAACTTGTATTTAAGTCCAACTGCAAGAGCACACAAAATGCCAGCTACCAAACCGATCACAACGGCTGCCCAAGGTGCAACAAATGCACAAGCCGGCGTGATTGCAACCAACCCAGCAACTGCACCAGAAGCCGCACCAAGTGATGTTGGATGCCCATCGCGGATTTTTTCAACAATCAACCAGCCAGCAAGAGCGGCAGCTGTTGCAACTTGCGTATTCATGAAAGCAATCGCAGCAGTTCCGTTAGCACCTAGTGCAGATCCTGCGTTGAAACCAAACCAGCCAAACCATAGAAGTCCAGCACCTAACAAAACCAAAGGAAGTGAGTGTGGACGCATTGGTTCGCGTTTGAAACCTACTCTCTTACCAAGCACAAGTGCCAGAGCTAAACCAGCAGCACCAGCGTTGATGTGAACCGCAGTTCCACCAGCAAAATCAAGTACGCCTTTTCCAGCTAACCAGCCGGCTCCATTTGTGTCTTCTGCGCCGAAATCGAAAACCCAGTGTGCAACTGGGAAATAAACAATCGTTACCCAAATCGCAACAAAAATTACCCAACTAATAAATTTTGCGCGGTCGGCAATTGCACCAGAAATCAATGCAGGTGTGATTACCGCGAACATCAACTGAAATGCTGCGAAAGCCAAAACAGGAATCGGATATATCGCGCCATTTGCTGTTAAATCATTCACGTAGCTAGAAAGGCCTGAAAACTCAAAAGTACCCACCCATTGATTTCCAGAATTTCCAAACGCTAATGAATATCCATAAAAGACCCAAAGGACACTGACTACAGCGATTGAAGCAAATGACATCATCATCATGTTCAACACGCTTTTAACTCTGACCATACCCCCATAGAAAAATGCTAGACCCGGCGTCATTAGCAGCACCAGTGCAGCACTTGCTAATACCCAGGCGGTATCTCCGGTGTTTAGTTCCGGCATATTGCACCCGCTTTCAATTAGTTGTTTTGAACAGGCGTAATTTGGCAAGACTGTGTTTCACAACGTAAGGATTTAGGTTGCAATTATGTGAATTAGTGGGTCTTTATGTAAAAGATTTGTGTCGCGAATGTTACGGGGGCTCAGATCCAGCCTTATGAGAGCAGTGAGTCCACGAAATCGGTTGGATTGAAAGTGATCAGGTCTTCGGCGTTCTCGCCAACGCCAACAAGTTTTACAGGAACGCCAAGGCGGTTCTGAATTGCAAAAACCACACCACCCTTGGCAGTGCCATCAAA
>JBDKLK010000067.1:0-6818 GCA_039795655.1 Actinomycetota bacterium | reverse complement strand
TCTCAATTATTGCACAGAAAATTCTTGCTTAGGAAATTTTCGCTTAAAGATTCCTGAGAAAATCTGGATCATCATCAGGACCTTGTGGTCGATTGAATTTAGTTCCACGTTTTCCAGCAACTAACCAAAGTAGCGGTCCAATCACAGGGACAACTTGCACTAAGAACCAAGCCCATTTAGGCATCAACGCAACAATTTTGGTTTGCACAATGTCAAACAAGACATAAATGTGCAAAGCAATTGGAAGTACATATAACAATATTCTCATTTATTTACCTGAATATACATGAAGGCCAGCGAAGAAAAAGTTGACGAAGAAGTAGTTGAAAATAAAAGTTAAGAAAGCAACCAGCGCGATGTATGCAGCTCGATTACCTTTCCAACCAACAGTGATGCGGGCATGCAAATAAGCGGCATAACCGACCCAAGTAACGAAAGCCCAAGTTTCTTTTGGATCCCATCCCCAGTATCTACCCCAAGCGCTCCTTGCCCAGATTGCGCCAGCAACAACAGTGAAGGTCCAAAGTGGGAAAACAAAAGCATGGACTTTGTAGGAAAGTAAATCAAGAGCTTTTGAGTCTGGAACCCTTGAAGTGATTGCTTGCAATCGAGAAGGAGGATTCCCTTCTGCGATTCGGCGTTCTTCCTTTTCAACGAGCAACTGCAGAATCGTGAGCACACCACCGATTGCAAACATTCCGGCGCTAACTACTGCAGCAGAAACGTGAATCAATAACCAGTAAGACTTCAATGCTGGAATTAACTGCGCAGATTCTGTGTACAAAACAGTTACTGCAAGGCCAAGCGACAAAAGCGCTGGCAAAATTATGAATAGCCCAAACCAACGAACATCGCGTTTCAATGAATAAACCAAAAGTACGAACATCACACCAAAGGTTCCAGTGATGCTGAACTCGTACATGTTTCCCCAAGGAACACGCGAAGCAGAGAGGCCGCGCAATAAAACGCCAATGCCAAGCAAAATAGTTCCAAGCCAACTCAGTGACATTGCAATATTGCCGGACTTGCGTCCATTTTGCGGGTTATTCTCTTTGTCACGACCTTGGGCGAAAGCTGTTGCAAAAGCAAACATTGCAAATGTGTATGCGGCCATCGAACCGTAAACAAAAATGTTGCTGTACTGCGCAAAAGTTTCGTTAATTGCCATTTAAGGCGATCTCCTTGATTAGATGGCTATTTTGCCACATTGACTAGTTTTTCACATTCGGTAGTTATTTCCTGAACAACTTCTGACAAATCAACATCCTCGTGACGAGAAATAGCTGCCACAACTACCTCAGTTTGTCCTTCGTCATTCACAACTCGAATCCACAATCGGCGGCGCTGTATGTAAAGGCTGCCGATGATTCCAAAGATTGCAAGAATCGCACCAAGTAAAGCCCAATTCTGACCTGGGTCTGATGCGATATTGAAAGTTGCAAATTTTTTAACCGAAACAAACTCAACCGAACCAGTTCCATTTTTTAGTTCCCAGGTTTCTCCAGGTTTCAAGTCATGAAGTCCAACTTGCTTAAGTTCAGTTTTGTCGAGTGTGTAAATATTCTGCGGAACGCCAGAATCTAGACCCAGATCACCTTGCCAAAATGAAGCAAAAATCATTGGATTGACTAAATCAGGATACATTGAATGTGGTCCAAGATCAGAAGTCACAATTCCAGTGGGTGCAAAAATTCCTTGGATACCCAGCTGCGGCTGCATATCTGGAATTTTGATCACTCCAGTAGAAGTGAAGTTTGCATCTTGAGGCAAGAAAACCACTACATCATCAAAAACTGTTGCACCCGATGCATCGCGAACTATCAAATGTGGCGCATATCCCCAACCCAACAAAAACATTGATGAATTGCCGATATCCAGCGGGCTATTTACTCCGATTGTTTTCTCGGAATATTCCTCACTCGCATTTTCACGGAACTTTAGGGTCGCCCCAAAGTCGGTAGCTTTTGCGGAGTCTTCACCGGTCTGCTCGAAGGTGACTGCCATCTTTTCAAGCTTTACATTGAATGGCACCAAATTTTCAGATTTAAATAATCTTCCAGGAGTAAAAGAATCGTATTGTGAAAGCACGTTTGAAAAACTTGTACCTTCACGCAGAATCACTTGCCCGCGATAACCGTATGTGGAACCAAATGCAACCGCTAACAAAATAAAAACTACTGCTAAATGAAAAACCAAGTTACCAGTCTCACGCAAATAGCCCTTTTCGGCAGATATGAAATATTCACCATCAATTACTCGCCATCGGTTTTGTTTGAGGTGAGTTTTGATTTCAGAAATCTTCTTGAAAGTTGAATCTACATCTCCTTTAGTAGCAAAACTTTGGGAGAACTCAAACTTCTTCAAATATCGTGGAGCATTTGGCGGTGGAGACACAATTGCCTTCGCGTGAATCTTCATTCGAGGCAAAATGCAGCCGACCAACGAAATCATTAACAATAGATAGATTGCGGAAAACCAGAAAGATCCATAAACATCGAACATGCCGAGGCGATCTAGCCAGATAGAAGTCTCAGGGTTTTGCGAGATGTATTGGTTCACTTTCATTGCAGACTGTGTACGCTGCGGGAAAACTGATCCGGGAATCGAAGCAACAGCCAAAAGAAAAAGAAGTTGTAGGGCAACTCGCATAGTTGTCAGCTGCCGCCAAAACCAACGAACCCAACCTAAAGCTGAAATCGGAACTACAGCATTTTCTTCGCGGATGTTCTGAGTGGTTTCATCCTTCACAAAAAGACTCCAAAACCAGAAGCCCACTGCTGCAAAAAGATTGTGACCTTTTCCCAAAATCCAGTTAACAGTGCAAAACCAATTAGAACAAGTAGTGCTCCGCCGATTTTGGTGATGGCGCGGCTATGGTTTCGCAAAAATCTAGTTGCGACAAGCGACCGACGATATGCAATCGCGACAAGCAAAAATGGTAAACCTAAGCCAACGCAATAGAACAGTGCCAAGATTGCGCCTCGCACTGGTCCTTCCTCAAAACTCAAAGTGAGGACAGCTGCGAGTGTTGGGCCGATGCAAGGTGCCCAGCCAAGTCCAAAAACTATTCCGAGAAGTGGCGCTGTCCAAACACCGTCACGCAGTTTCATTCGCGGACGGAAATCTTGTTGAGCTGCTGGAATCCATCCCAAGAAACTTGCACCCATGATTATTACTACAACACCTAGAACGATGTTAATTCCGGTTTGGTGAGTTTTAAACCAACTACCAATTTGGCCAAACGCTGCACCCGCTGTCACAAATAAGAAACTGAATCCAGCAATGAAGCCGAGTGCACCAACGATCAATCTTGATTTTTGTTGACTCAAGCCAGATGCATTCTGGATTTCGCTATGAGACAAACCTGAGATGAAAGACAAATAACCGGGAACCAATGGCAATACACAGGGACTTGCGAATGAAAGAAATCCAGCAAAGAATGCAATTGGAATTGCAAGAAGCATTGAGCCACTCATAATTGTTTGGCCGACATCTGCAATTAACACGTGGCTATTCTTCCAACAAAGATTTGGTGAGGCTACGAATAAGTGAAATCTCAGCTGCTCCGAGCGCAAAACCAGCAACTCTGCCTTTTTTGTCTATAAAAATCGTGCCAGGAACTGTGGCCGACGGCACATTAGGAATTTGCGAAATCAGAGCTGAATCAAAATCAGCTACCTGCGGATACGAAATGTTTCTTTTGCTTGTGAATGCATTTACTGAAGAGACATTCGTTCTGGTCGCAAAGCCAATCACCTTCAGATCGGTTTCTAAGTTTTCAATTTGTAATTCTTGTAGTTCAGGAACTTCTTTGCGGCACGGTGCACACCATGGCCCCCAGGCATTCAAGATAACAACTTGCCCTCGGTAATCAGAAAGTTTCCAAGTTGTGCCATCAAGAAGTTCACCAACGAGTTCAATCGCTGCTCCGCGATTTTCTAAATCTCGAAGGACCGCCTTACCGTCGGCAGCAACGTAACCAATTGATTCATCATTTTGAGTTGAAGAAGTTCCGCAGCTTGAAAGAAGAATTGCACAAAATAGTAGTGAAAAAACTTTGCGCATCATGCGCCAACACCGCGCGAAGATTTAGCAACCAAATGCGCTGCCGGTTCGCTATATTCAACTTTGACCAAAGTGTCGTCATTAAACACAAAAGAAGTTAGTGATGCTAGATTGCATTGGCGTTTGCGAGGATCGTGGAAAAACGGACGTTTTTCAGCATCAAGTCTTGCTACCCAAATCGGGAGTTGGTGCGAAACGCAAACCGCTTCGTGTCCAACTGCATTCTTGCGCGCATCTTCGATTGCAATTCGCATCCGAGCTGCAACCTCTACGTATGGCTCACCCCAAGATGGTCGGAAAGGATTCCAAAGGTGGCGCCAGGTCCGCGGATTTCGCAACACTCCATCGCCAACTGAAACTCTTTGTCCTTCGAAAACATTTTCACTTTCGATCAGATTGTGATCAGCAGCTAATTCCAGCTTGTGAAGTTTTGCAACAGGAGTTGCGGTCTGTTGAGCTCTTTCCAACGGAGATGCAACTACATATTTAATATCGTTGTTTGCTAATGAGTCTGCAACAACTTGTGCCATCTCTTCGCCTAGTTCAGAAAGTCGAAATCCTGGAATTCGACCATAAAGAATCTTCGAAGGGTTATAGACCTCGCCGTGACGCATTACATGCACAACAGTGCGCACACCCACAGCCAACTCCAATCGGTACAGTCTGATTGTTACTAGGTGACCTTACGACGAACTGCGGTGCGACGGCGACTTGGGCGCCAAGAGGTTTCACCTTGTTCGATCGCAATTTCGCGAAGTGATGCGCCGTGGTTAGCCAAATCTTTAACTAGTGACTCAACTACTGGTTCGGTTGCCAAAACATCAACTCGTAAGCCGTGTTCTTCGCAAGTTTTTGCGGTCTGCGGTCCGATGCAAGCAATCACTGTTGCAGCATGTGGTTTTCCAGCAATACCAACGAGGTTACGTACTGTCGATGCTGAAGTGAAAAGCACTGCATCAAATCCACCGGTTTTAATTGCATCGCGAATCTCTGCTGCAGGAGGAGCTGCACGAACAGTTCGGTAAGCAGTCACGTCATCTACTTCCCAACCAAGTTCAACTAAACCTGCGGCTAGTGATTCGGTAGCGATATCTGCACGTGGCAAGAAGATGCGATTGATTGGATCAAGAAGTTCATCAAACTCTGGGAATTCATCTAGCAAATCAGCGGTTGAAAGATGTTCCGCAAGCGCCAAGTCTGGACGAATACCGTACTGTGCAAGTTGAGCAGCAGTTCCTTCGCCAGTGGTTGCAATTTTCAACCCTGCAAACGCGCGAGCATCAAGGCCGTATTCCTGGCATTTTTCCCAAACAGCTTTTACAGCATTGTGGCTGGTGAAAATAATCCACTCGTAACGACCAGAAACCAAACCGTGAACAGCGCGTTCCATTTGTTGAGGAGTGCGTGGTTGTTCAACAGAAACTGTTGGAACTTCGGTAACGGTTGCGCCAAGGCTTTCAAGTTCTTGAACAGCTTCAGCCAATGCATCTTTAGTTTTCGGAATCAAAATTCGCCAACCGAAAAGTGGCTTCGCTTCGAACCATGACAAAGCACTGCGCTTACCGACTGGTTCGCCAACCACCATCAAACCTGCGCCTGCATGGCGTGCATTTTTAACTGCGGTTGGAATTTCTTCCAAAGTTGAAATAACAGAGCGTTGGTCAACGGTTGAACCATCGCGAGTCAACATTGTTGGACTTGATGCATCACGGCCAGCTTTAATCAGAGCCTTTGAGATTTCAACAGCTTTGTCAGCGCCATTCAAAATAGTCAAAGTCACATGACTTCCAATGTGGTCCTGCCAGCGAATGTCTGGATTATTTCCATCAAGAATTCGAACTTCGTGACTCTTGCTTGCAGTCAATCCGATTCCAGCAAAACCAGCAACGCCGGTAATTGTTGAAACACATGGAACATATTCAAAAACAATTTTAGATTTGTTAAGCGCTGAAACTTCGCGAGCAAACGCACCATCAAGAACTGGATCACCAGAAAGGATTCGAGCTACATCATGGCCAGCTTTTGCTGCATCAACCACAGCTTTTGCGCGAGCGGCATATTCCAGAGGTAGGCCTTGTCCATCGACAGCCGCCACAATTTCAACTTCGCTAGTTACGAACTTTTTCGCGATATCAACGACATCGTGATCAGCCATTACGTAAGTAGCGTTTGAAAGGGCGCGAACTGCGCGGATTGAAAGTAGTTGTGCATCTCCAGGACCAGCCGCAATCAGCGTTACTGAACCGTTTGGTGTGCGTGTGGCGCTCATGCGCTAAATCACCTCTGTTGGTAGTTTCGACCAACTTAGAAAGCATTGAGCCTTTGATGTTGCCCTAGGCCCACGTCCCTAAGTCCGTGTCGGGGGCCAACCTTGTGGTTGACCAGGCGTGGCGAAATCTAGGTGAAAAGAGGCTGAGGTCAAAATCGTGAGAATCCACGCTCACGCTTGTCCGAATTGTGAAATCTAAACCGTTACCGGCGGCGGAAAACTCTGGCTACCAGCCCAAGTAGACCCACGACAGCGGCGTGGATTCCGTATTTGCGCACGTGGCGCATTTTTCGAAAATCGTAAACCTGCCAACCATTTTTCTTTGCGATGCTTCGCAATTTGCGGTCTCCATTGACTACTGCTGCGTGTCCAACTAATTCCAACATCGGCAAATCGTTCTGCGAATCGGAAAATGCATAACATTTGGAAAGATCAAAATTCTTCGATACTGCAAGTTTTTGAATTTCTTCGGCTTTAACTTTTC
>JBDKLK010000066.1:0-6968 GCA_039795655.1 Actinomycetota bacterium | reverse complement strand
AAGGCGCATGAGGTAGCGAAACTTCATATGGCGATCCACTTGAAGCTGCATTAACCTGGCAGCGAGCAGGAGCAGAGTGGTTGCATCTTGTTGACCTCGATGCCGCGTTTGGTCGCGGTTCGAATCGTGAGTTGTTAGCCGACGTAGTTTCCAAGATGGATATCAAAGTAGAACTATCTGGCGGTATCCGCGATGACGAATCGCTTGAAGCGGCGATGGCTACCGGTTGCACGCGTGTGAACCTCGGCACTGCTGCTCTTGAAAATCCAGAATGGTGTGCACGTGCGATTGATAAATGGGGAGATCGAATCGCGGTCGGACTTGATGTGCGCGGAACTACTTTGGCAGCACGTGGTTGGACTCAAGAGGGCGGTGACCTTTGGGAAGTACTTGCAAGACTCGAAGCTGATGGCTGTTCTCGTTACGTCGTAACCGATGTAACAAAAGACGGCACGCTTAAAGGGCCGAACTTGGAATTGCTTAAAGAAATGTGTGCCCGCACTGACAAACCGATTGTGGCAAGTGGTGGAGTTTCGTCATTAGATGATTTGCGAGCTATCGCATCTCTCACGGATATTGGTGTTGAAGGTTCGATTGTCGGTAAAGCTTTGTATGCAGGTGCCTTCACACTCGAAGATGCGCTGGCTCTGATGGAGCAGATTGCACAATGACTCTAGCTGTTCGCGTAATTCCTTGTCTCGATGTTGATGCCGGTCGAGTAGTTAAAGGCGTCAACTTTGAGAACTTACGCGATGCCGGAGATCCTGTAGAGCTTGCAAAGTTTTATGGCGAGTCGGGTGCAGACGAATTAGTTTTTCTAGACATCACAGCGTCTAGTGGAAATCGCGAAACCACTTATGAGATTGTTCGCAAAACTGCTGATCAAGTTTTCATTCCGCTAACTGTTGGTGGCGGTGTTCGTACACTTGATGACATCGACAAACTCTTGCGCAATGGTGCAGACAAAGTAGGTATAAACACAGCGGCTATTTCGAATCCAGATTTATTAAGCGATGCGGCGAAAAGATTCGGATCACAATGCATTGTTTTGTCAGTTGATGCTCGGCGCGTTAAAGATGGAACCGAAACCGCATCAGGTTTTGAAGTTACAACCCACGGTGGCAGGCAGGGAACTGCCATTGATGCAGTCGAGTGGGCAATGCGCGGAGCTGAACTTGGAGTCGGTGAAATCCTGCTGAACTCAATGGATGCAGATGGCACAAAAGATGGTTTTGATTTAGAACTAATTGGTTTGGTGCGCGCTGCAGTTTCGATTCCGGTAATTGCATCAGGTGGCGCGGGCAAAGCCAGCGATTTCGCTCCAGCGATTACAGCGGGTGCAAACGCGGTTTTGGCGGCAAGTGTTTTCCATTTCGGAACTGTCTCTATTCACGAGGTTAAAGCGGACCTTGTAGCTCACGGCTTGACGGTGCGCAATTCAGATTTTGGCAGAATGCCCCAATGAACCAGAACCTTGATTCCCTAAAGTTCAACGAACAGGGACTGATTCCAGCGATCGCCCAAGATGCATCGACTGGTCAGGTTTTGATGTTGGCTTGGATGAATCGAGAAGCACTCCAACTCACACTTGATACTCGAAAAGCGACCTACTGGTCTCGATCGAGAAACGAACTTTGGACTAAAGGTGAAACTTCAGGAGCGACTCAAGAAGTTTTGACTGTTTCGCACGATTGCGACAGCGACACAATTCTTTTGGTGGTCAACCAAGTTGATGGTGCTTGTCACACTGGAGACAAAACTTGTTTTGATGCCGGACTTATGTTGGGTGAGTCATGAAACTTGATTACCAACTAGATGGCGAAATTCGGCCATCCCTTTCGGAGTTTGCAGAGCTCGCAAAAACCCGCCGCGTTATTCCAGTAGCCATCAAGGTTTTGGCTGATGGCGAAACACCGGTTGGGTTGTATCGCAAACTTGCAGGTGAGCGAGCCGGAACATTTCTGCTCGAATCAGCAGAGCATGGTCGAAGTTGGTCTCGCTATTCATTTATAGGTGTCAACAGCCGCGCGATGTTGACAAGTGTTCAAGGTGAAACAGCATGGATTGGTGATGTGCCGGTTGGTGCACCGACTTCTGGTAATCCGCTTGAAACTTTGCGCGACACAGTCGCAGCTCTTCATACCGAGCCACTTGCTGGATTGCCACCACTAACAAGCGGAATGGTTGGTCTAGTTGCTTATGACGCAGTTCGCCGTTGGGAAAAACTTCCTGTCGATACCGTTGATGAACTAGAGATTCCTGAAATCGCTATGTTGTTAGCGACAGATATTGCAGTGCTGGATCACTGGGACCAAAGTGTTTGGTTAATTGCAAATGCGGTTAACTTCGACAACACCGATGCCCGTATGGAAGATGCTTATGCAGATGCGGTGGCTCGTATCAACAATATGAAAACAGATTTGCAAAAACCAAACGCTGCTTCTGCCACTAGCTGGAATAGCGATGCTAAACCAGAATTCAAACATCGCACAAAACCTGAAGACTTTTTGAGAAGTGTTGAAACTTGCAAGGATTACATTCGCCAAGGTGATGCTTTTCAGATCGTTGTTTCTCAGCGATTTGAAACCAAAGTCTCTGCTTCTGCGCTGGATGTTTACCGAGTTTTGCGAGTCCAGAACCCAAGTCCTTATATGTACTTGTTCAGATTCCCGAAGATTGCAGCAAATGGTGCTGATTTTTCAACCGAAGTTGCTTTCGACATAGTGGGAAGTAGCCCTGAGGCATTGGTAACTTTGAATCACGGTCGAGCGATGTTGCATCCAATTGCAGGAACTCGAAAGCGTGGGTCAACCACCGATGAAGATGTATCGCTTGCAAACGATTTACTTGGAGATCCAAAAGAACGTGCAGAACATTTGATGCTAGTTGATCTGGGTCGAAATGATCTGGGTCGAGTGTGTGAAAAAGGGTCGGTAGAGGTCACTGACTTTATGTCAATAGAAAAATACTCACACGTGATGCATATTGTTTCCACTGTCGAAGGAAACTTGCAGGCAGACAAGTCCGCTTATGAATTGTTGTCAGCAACTTTCCCGGCTGGAACACTTTCAGGCGCACCGAAACCTCGGGCAATGGAAATCATTGAAGAACTTGAAGATGTGCGTCGCGGTGTTTATGGTGGTTGCGTTGGCTATATGGATTTCGCAGGCGACATGGACACTGCAATCGCAATTCGAACAGCTGTAATTAAAAACGGCAATGCTTATGTTCAGGCTGGTGCAGGTGTAGTTGCTGACAGCGATCCGCAATCAGAACATCAGGAATGCATAAATAAAGCAAGTGCCGTTTTGCGCGCGATTGCAGTGGCAAACACCATCACCGAAATGGCGTAGGTCTGAAATGTCGAAGTTAAAAATCCTCATGGCGATTGCCTTCACATCAGTTTTAGTTTTGATTCTAAGCAATGCTCTGAATCTGGCAGATTTTTCTTTTGCAACTTCGTTTTGGATTATCAATCTCGCAGGTTTACTCGCCGCATTAATTAGTTCAAACAAAATCGCCAGACTTTTCTTTTTTATGTTGATTGGTTTGAATCTGATTGGCGTTAGCCATATCGCTTATGTCTCAATTTCGAATGCGGATGCTCCGGTTGGAGGGTTGGCAATTGTTGCTCTGATTTTCAATATCAATGTTTGGGTTTTCGCGGTTGGAGCAAGTTCCGCACTTAACTGGCAGGCGAGTGCCAAATACTCAAAAACCGATAAGCGCTCAAATTGGACCAAAATCGATCAGGGCGAAGACCCTACGATCTAGTATTAGCCAGGATTTAAGGAGCACAAATGTCAGGCAAGCGTTCACACCACGGAAACACCCCAGCTGCATGGGTCACAGTGACCATTGCATTCTTGGCTTTCATCATTGGTGGCGCAGGCATCTTGCTCGCATCTGCTCAAATTTTCTGGGCTGGAGTTGTGGTTTTCGTAATCAGCGGTTTCGTCGGAAAAATCATGCAGATGGCTGGCTACGGCCAACATCCGCGCTCGTAATTGTTAATTCCTGACATTCCCCGAACATTTCCTCGGCAAAACGCACACCATAGATTTGCAAGACTCCTCATATGAACACAGAATCTCATGGCCTCATACTCGTAGTTGAAGACGAAAAAAATATTGCTGACCTGCAACGTATGTATTTACAGAAGGCAGGCTTTGGCGTGCACGTGGTTCACGACGGTAATGATGCATTGAAGGCAATTCGAGAATTGCAGCCGGCAGCGGTCGTTTTGGATATCGGCATTCCAGGGCCTGATGGAATTGAGATCGTTAAACAGCTACGTAACGACAACAACTGGATTCCGGTGCTGTTTTGCACTGCCCGCGATGAAGAAGTAGACCGAGTGCTTGGACTAGAGATGGGTGCAGACGATTACATCAGCAAACCATTCAGTCCACGTGAATTAGTGGCGAGAGTTCGTGCGACGGTGCGACGCAATATGCGTTCCGCTGAAGGTGCAGAGGATTTAGTTGCGATAGATGGCATCACAATTAATCGTTCATCACGCAAAGTTTTGATTGACGGAGTTGAAACAGATTTCACTGCCACTGAATTTGATCTACTTGCATATTTGATGGCTCGACCAGGTCGAGTAATTACACGCGAACAGCTTCTTAGCGATGTTTGGGGTTACGCAGCTTACGTTTCACATCGCACTGTAGATACTCATATTGCGCAGGTACGAGCAAAACTCGGTAGCCACGAAATCATTAGAACTGTTCGCGGTGTCGGATACAGCGTTGAGAAAAACTGAGAGTTTTATTTATGGCTAGATTGCTAGACGGCGGCAAGGTTGAACATAAACCGCTGAAACTTCTTGCAGCGGGTTCAAAAGGTGCACCTTTGATGACTCGAATCTGGCTTGCGTCTTCAATCAGTGTTTTGGCGGCAATTGTTTTAGGTATCGGGCTCGCGTATCCACTAGTTCGCGAATCTGCTGAAACCCAGGCAAGAGAAGTTCTTTCTGAACAAGCTGATGTTGTTGTTGAGCTAATTTTCCAGAACAGCATGATGGGTGATGGTCACGCCCATGGTCGTGGAGATTTGCGTAGAGATCTCGGTCCAGATGTTGTGGTAATTCCGGTAATTGAAGGCGAAGCCGTCCCAGAGCCGCTTTCAGATATTGATGTACGAGTTTTGTTAAGTGGCGAAAAGATTTCGGGAATCATTGAAACCGATGAAGGAAGATTCTTTGTTGAAGGTAGACCGATCTCAACAACCCAAGCCATAGTTTTGGTGCAGCGAGATAACGCAGCTGATGCTCCTGCCAGTTCGCTGATGAGCAAGATGATTACTGCACTCGCGTTTGGATTCGTGCTTGCAGGAATTATCGCTTGGTTGGTTGCCAGACGAATTGCTAAACCTCTTTCGAAAGCTGCAGAAGCGGCACAAAGAATTGCTACCGGAGATCGCGAAGTAGATGTAGAGGTAACTGGCGCTAAAGAAGTTGCTGAGATTGCTGCTTCGCTAAATTACCTGGCAGCAAATCTTGCAAACAGTGAAGACCGCCAACGGGAATTCTTTATGTCTATCTCTCACGAACTTCGTACTCCTATGACTTCCATCAAAGGCTATGCTGAAGCGTTGAGTGATGGCGTAATTGAGGCTGAAGGTTCTGCAGCAGCAGGAGCGTTGATTGCAGGTGAAACCGAAAGACTGGATCGACTAATTTCTGATTTACTTGATCTTGCAAGAACCGGTGCTGTTGATTTCAAATACAACCCAGTCGAAACCGATATTTGTTCAGTGGCTCGAGATGCCGCCGAGGCTTGGAGTTTGCGATGCAATAAGTCGCAGTTAAGTTTTGAATCGAACATTTCCAGCGATGCTTTGTTGGGAAAAGTCGATCCGACTCGTCTACGACAAATCATCGACAACTTGATGGAAAACGCCGTTCGCATATTGCCTGCTGATGGAAAAATCAGAATGAGTGTGCAAGCCCACGCGAATAATGTTGAAATCATCATTGAGGATGATGGCCCTGGGCTAACAGATGAAGACATTGCGGTTGCGTTTGAACCAGCTGCACTCCATTCGCGCTATGCGGGAGTTCGGGAAGTTGGAACTGGTCTTGGACTAGCTTTGGTTGGAAGATTGACTGGCAAGATGGGTGGCAAGGCGATTGCTAGCCATAGTGACCTCGGTGGAGCCAAATTCACAGTCATTTTTCCCAAGGTGTGAGCCATTTTGAGTGCGGTTAGGCTTACCGAGTGACCGTTTTGGATGACATCATTGATGGAGTTAAGCAAGACATGGCTGTGCGCCAAGCGCAGGTCAGCCTTGATGAGCTCAAAGCCATGGTCGAAAAAGTTCCTGCAGCCATCCCGGTAATTCCGGTTTTCAAGGGAGACGATGTCTGCGTTATCGCTGAGGTAAAGCGCAAAAGCCCAAGCAAAGGTGAACTTGCAGAAATTGCTGACCCTGCGGCACTTGCAAGTTTGTACGAAGAGGGCGGGGCGCACGTAATTTCAGTCTTGACCGAAGAGCGCAGATTCAAGGGAAGCCTCGCTGATCTTGATGCAGTTCGAAAAGCAGTTTCGATTCCTATCCTGCGTAAAGACTTTATTGTTTCTTCATACCAACTTGTTGAAGCTAGAGCGCATGGTGCAGACCTTGCACTTTTGATTGTGGCAGCGCTTGAACAGAATGCTTTGGTGAGTTTGATTGAACGCGCGAAGTCACTTGGATTAACACCATTGGTGGAAGTGCATGATGCAGAAGAAGTTAAACGGGCTATTGATGCTGGCGCTGAAGTTATTGGTGTAAACAATCGCGACTTGAAGACTTTGCAAGTTAATCCACAACAATTCATGGAGATCGCCCCTTTGATTCCAAATGACATTGTCAAAATTGCAGAAAGTGGAATTCGCGATGGTCACGACCTGCGAATGTATGCAAACGCAGGAGCAGATGCGGTTCTAGTTGGTGAAGCGCTTGTCACTGGCAGCGATCCT
>JBDKLK010000065.1:0-7183 GCA_039795655.1 Actinomycetota bacterium | reverse complement strand
GCTGCTGGAGTCCCGCGACGGTGGTTTGTGCCTTCGATAATCTGAATTGCAGAGTATGGCGGAATCCGAAGCTCGACAGATTTACCCGGTGCAATCGCTTTGATTTTTTCTAGAAAAAATTTAACCGCATTTCGTTCAGTTTCTTTATCTGGTTGCACTTCTGCGGCGTAAGCGGTTAAGCATTCAGCCACTGAAGTTTGCAACTTAACCTACTGTCGGTCCGAAGATTGCTGGCAAGGTTTCGAAATGCTTTTGGCTCAACTCTTTGATTGATAGAACCAAAGTTTCTCCCCAAACATTGTCGATGCTCAAAACTTGTTCATCACCTTGTTGAGAATCAACTACGCCGATTCGTGTATTGCTAAATCCTCGAGCGTTACACATTTCAGTGAAACGAGTTTCTTCGCTTCGAGGCACAACCACTACAGCGCGAGTTGCAGATTCTGAATACGCAAACACAAATGGATCGAGATTGTCTGGAACCCAAACTCTTGCACCGATATTTGAACGAATTGCCATCTCAACCAAAGTTTGCATCACACCGCCATCGCTGACGTCGTGAGCTGCATCAATTAATCCATCGCGAGATGCGGCAACCAAAATTTGGGAAAGTTGCATTTCATTTTGCAGTTCAATCTTTGGTGGCAAGCCGCCAAGGTGTCCGTGGATTTCGTGTGCCCATTCGCTGCCTGCGAAATCATCTGCAGTATCGCCAAGTAGATAGATCAAAGCGCCATCTTCAGCCCACGCCATTGGTGTACGTCGTTCAACATCATCAATTACACCAAGTACACCTACAACTGGTGTTGGCAAAATTGCAACATCACCTGTCTGGTTGTAGAAGGAAACGTTTCCACCCGTAACTGGTGTATTCATTTCTAAACAACCATCAGCAAGTCCGCGAACAGCTTCTGAGAACTGCCACATAACCTCAGGATCTTCAGGTGAACCGAAATTCAAGCAGTTAGTTACTGCCAAAGGAACTGCACCGGTTGCGGACACGTTTCGGTATGCCTCAGCTAATGCAAGCTTTGCGCCGTTGTATGGATCAAGTTTTGCAAAACGACCATTGCAGTCGGTTGAAACTGCAACACCGCGACCAGTGGTTTCATCAACTCGCACCATTCCAGAATCTTCTGGTTGCGCCAAAACAGTGTTACCTAAAACATAGCGGTCATATTGGTCGGTAACCCAACGCTTCGATGCCAAGTTTGGAGCAGCAGTCATTTTCAAAATTGTTTCGTGAAGTTCTTTTGCATTCTTTGGTCGGGCCAAATTGTTTGGGACATCTGATTGCAAAGCATCTTGCCAACTTGGGCGATGGTAAGGACGTTCGTAAACCGGACCATCGTGTGCAACAGTTCTTGGTGGCACGTCAACGATGACATCTCCGTGCCATTCAATGATCAAACGACCAGTTTCAGTTACTTCACCAATGTCGGTTGCAACTACATCCCACTTCTGGCAAATCTCCATAAATTTCGCAACGTTTGCAGGTGGCACAATCGCACACATACGTTCTTGAGATTCACTCATCAAGATTTCTTCAGGCGAAAGTGTGTGGTCGCGAAGAGGAACTCGGTCTAGCCACACGTGCATTCCGCCAGTTCCATTGCTGGCAAGTTCGCTAGTTGCGCAAGAAATACCAGCGCCACCTAAATCTTGGATACCTTCAACCAAACCTGCGTGCAGAACTTCAAGTGTGCATTCAATCAACAGTTTTTCCATAAATGGATCGCCAACCTGAACGCTTGGACGTTTAGCAGGTCCGCCATCTTCGAAAGTTTCAGAAGCAAGCACAGAAACACCACCGATGCCATCGCCACCAGTTGCAGCACCAAACAAAATAACTCGGTTGCCTACACCGGAAGCTTTTGCGAGGTGAATATCTTCGTGACGCATAGTTCCAACGCAAAGCGCATTAACCAGCGGATTACCCAAATAAGTTGGGTCGAACACAACTTCGCCACCAATGTTTGGCAAACCTAAGCAGTTTCCGTATCCGCCAACACCAGCAATGATCCCAGGCAAAACTCGAGCTGTGTCTTTTGCGGTCGCTGGGCCAAAACGAAGTGGATCCATAACTGCAACCGGGCGAGCACCCATTGAAAGAATGTCGCGAACGATTCCACCAACACCGGTTGCTGCGCCTTGGTACGGCTCAACAAAAGATGGGTGGTTGTGGCTTTCAACTTTGAAAGTAACAGCCCAGCCATCACCAATATCTACGACACCTGCGTTTTCACCAATGCCAACCAGCATTGCATCCGACTTTGGTTTCTTTTCGCCGAATTGTTTTAGATGTACTTTGCTAGATTTGTAAGAGCAGTGTTCACTCCACATAACGGAATACATTGCAAGCTCTGAATTAGTTGGGCGGCGTCCAAGAATTTCACGAATGCGCGCATATTCATCATCTTTAACACCGAGATCTAGATACGGCTGCTTTACGTCTGGAGTTTCGGAAGCAATTTTTACGGTGTCCATACTCATTACTTAACACCTGCCAAAAGTGAATTAAGAATGGATGTGAAGAATGGAAGTCCATCAGTTGTTGGGCCAGTCAAAGCTTCAACAGCGTGCTCTGGGTGCGGCATCAAACCAACCACATTTCCACGAGCGTTGGTAATTCCTGCAATATCGCGACGAGAACCGTTTGGATTTACATCAACATAGCGAGCGATTACGCGACCTTCGGCTTCAAGTTCATCCAGTGTTTTTTCGTCGGCGATGTATCCGCCTTCACCATTCTTAAGTGGAATCACAATCTCTTGGCCAACACTGAAATCTTTGGTCCACATTGATGTGTTGTTTTCGATTCGAAGTTTTTGGTCGCGACAAACGAAATGCATGTGGTCGTTGCGAATCAATGCACCAGGCAACAAATGTGATTCACACAAAATTTGGAAGCCATTGCAAATACCGAAAACTGGCAAACCACCATTTGCAGCATCGACAAGTTTTTCCATCACTGGCGCAAAGCGCGCAATTGCACCGCAACGCAAATAGTCGCCATAAGAAAAACCGCCAGGCAAAACCACGGCATCTACTTTTTGTAAATCTGCATCTCCGTGCCAAAGTTCAACTGCAGTTCCGCCAGCAACACGAACTGCGCGGGCGGCATCGCGATCATCGAGTGAACCCGGGAAGGTCACAACACCAATACGAGCACCGTTTAATTCGCTCACGCGTTTTCAACTCGCAATTCGTAATCTTCGATAACTGGATTGCTCAAGAGATTGCCAGCTAATTCGTGAAGTTTCTTCAATGTCTCATCGTTGACATCGCCATCAACATCAATAACGAATTGTTTGCCTTGGCGAACATTTGAGACTTTGCCAAGGCCTAGGCGAACGAGTGCACCTTGGACTGCGCGACCTTGTGGGTCAAGAATTTCGGACTTCAATCGAACATCGACCACAACTCGGGCCACGCGGCGCTCCTTAGTTAAGGGGTGATCCCATTTAAAGCCGAAACTTTTGCGGGATTGCGGGCGAAGTTTACCTTTGCCGCAGTTCTGTTCTAAGCCCAGGCAAGGCCGGTTAGGCGCTCGTAAGCCTCTACATATTTGGCGTGAGTTCCAGCCACAATTTCCGCTGGCAGGGCTGGTGGCGGGGTACTTCCCTTGCGGTCCCAGCAAGATTCTGGCGAGGTCAGCCAATCCCGCAAATACTGCTTATCGAAGGATTCTTGGGGTTTACCAGGCTGCCAAAGCTCGGCTGGCCAATACCTGGATGAATCTGGTGTCAGCACCTCGTCCGCCAGCAAGATCTGACCATCAGAATCACGACCAAACTCAAATTTGGTGTCTGCCAAAATGACGTTTCGTTCGCGAGCGATTTTTTCTGCGCGGTCGTATATCGCGATGGTCAATTCACGAAGTGCTGTTGCATCTTCTAAACCGATGGTGCGAGAGACGTGTTCGAAATCAACATTTTCGTCGTGGTCGCCTAGTTCAGCTTTTGTGGCCGGCGTAAAAATCGTGTTTGGCAATTTCGAACCATCAACCAAACCCTCAGGCAATGAATTACCGCAAACTTTTCGGTTGTCGTTGTATTCGACTAATCCTGAACCAGTTAGATATCCGCGCGCAACACATTCAACTGGAAACATATCGAGGGATTTGCAAATCATTGCGCGACCTTCGACTTGTTCCGGAACATCAACACTAATTACATGATTGGGAACTAAATCTTTGAGTTGTTCAAACCACCACAATGAAAGCGCGGTAAGAATTTTTCCTTTGTCTGGAATTTCGGTTGGCATAACCCAGTCATAAGCGCTGATGCGATCGCTTGCCACAAATAGAAGTTGATTCTCTGGGGTTTTGTAAAGGTCGCGAACCTTTCCAGAATAGATGTGTGTGAACCCATCTGGAAGTTGGTAAGAGGTTGGTTTGATTTCCACGAGACCTACAAAATTGCGGCTGGTGAATAAGTTGCTGCATCTGGGTACAGAGATGCGACAGACTCAATTTGTTCAACGATGGCATTTACTTGTGAAACGGCAGCTCCTGAGAACTCCATTGGAGATTTCATCAAGTTGTTAATTTCATCTGCGCTAAGTTGAAGTCTTGCATCGCTAGATAGTCTCTCAACCAAGTTATTTACGCCACCTTCGCGGAGTGAAAGCGCAGTAGCAACAGCGTGTTCTTTAATCACTTCGTGTGCAACCTCACGGCCCACACCTTTTCGAACTGCCGCCATCAAAACTTTGGTGGTTGCAAGGAATGGAAGATTGCGAGCGAGTTCCTTTTCGATCACGGCAGGGAATGCGCCGAATTCATCAAGCACTGTGATGAAAGTTTCGAATAATCCATCAAGTGCGAAGAAAGCGTCTGCCAAAGCAACACGGCGAACCACAGAGCAGGCCACATCCCCTTCGTTCCATTGACTGCCTGATAGTTCAGCGGTCATCGATGCATATCCACGAAGAATCACTGCGAAACCGTTCACACGTTCACAAGAACGAGTGTTCATCTTGTGAGGCATGGCACTTGAACCAACTTGGCCAGCTTTAAATCCTTCGGTCACAAGTTCTTGACCCGCCATCAGGCGAATTGTGTGAGCGAGGCTTGAAGGACCAGCGGCTAACTGCACCAATGCGCTAGTCACATCGTGATCTAGAGAACGCGGGTAAACCTGACCAACTGAAGTTAATACTTTTTCGAAACCTAAATGTTCAGCAATTTTGGTTTCAAGAATTTCCAGTTTCTTTTCGTCACCATCTAGTAGATCCAACATATCTTGTGCTGTACCGACCGGGCCTTTGATGCCACGAAGTGGATAGCGAGCAATCAAATCTTCAAGACGATCAAAAGCAATTAACAATTCATCTGCTGCCGATGCAAATCGTTTTCCAAGTGTGGTGATTTGTGCTGGCACGTTGTGTGAACGGCCAGTCAGTGCAGTTTCTTCAAACTGTGCGGCCATATTTCCAAGGCGAACCAGAGTTGCCACAACGCGATTACGAACTAAATCGAGCGAAGTGCGAATCTGAAGTTGTTCAACGTTTTCAGTTAGGTCGCGCGAAGTCATGCCTTTGTGAATTTGTTCGTGACCAGCCAAAGCGCAAAACTCTTCAATGCGAGCTTTGACATCGTGACGGGTAACTGCTTCGCGTGCTGCAATAGACGCCAAGTCAATTTGATCTACAACTTTTTCATATGCGGCAATCGCATCTTTTGGGACTGAAATGCCTGCATCGGCTTGGGCTTTAAGAACAGCGATCCATAATTGGCGTTCTAATCGAACTTTATTTTCAGCCGACCAGATTGTCGCCATATCTGCAGATGCATAGCGGTTTGCCAGAACATTCGTGATACGTGGTTTGGTCACTGGCAAATCTCTCTCGGCTGTTAGTTGTTAAGGGTTTTTTCACTGGTGCTGGTTACACATTCGGTAACGCATTCAAGATCAAAAGTCTCGTTTGGCTTAGCGATAAGTTCTAATGTAACTCCATCGCCATCTTCGATAACTTTCATTGATTCGACTTTTTTGTATTCTTCTTCAGAGCAAGCGCATTTTCCTTCAGCACATGAATTGAAGGCATCGAGCAACTTGATTTTGCCTTCACCTAGATTTGAGAGGGATACGCGGACTCCATCAGAAGTTTTTGAGGTTTCGATGTTTGTCATAGGTGAATCCTACCTCGCAGGCTTTAACCTATTCAGCGGCTTTTTTGGCGATATCTGTGCGGAAATGTGCACCGCGAATCGAAATCTGACCGACCGCTTCATAAGCGCGAGCACGGGCAATCTTTAAGTCAGAGCCAGTCGCCGTGACAGACAAAACTCTTCCACCAGAAGTCACAATTTCACCAGCACGAACTGCAGTTCCAGCATGGAAAACATTCACATTCGGCAAAGCATTTGCGCGATCAAGTCCATTAATCGCATCGCCGAGAACTGGAGCATCTGGATACTTTTCACTCGCCACCACAACGGTAACTGCGCTTTCATCGCTCCACTCAAGTGGTTCAAGTTGATTCAGTTTTCCGGTCGCTGCTGCATAAAGCACTCCAGCTAGCGGAGTTTTAAGTCTAGATAAAACAACTTGTGTTTCTGGATCACCAAAACGTGCATTGAACTCAATAACTTTTGGACCTTTAGATGTAATCGCAAGCCCAACGAAAAGCAAGCCACTAAATGGAGTTCCGCGTTTGTGCATGAAATCAATTACTGGTTGGCCAATTTGTTTTACAACGACATCAACCAAATCACTTTGCACCCATGGCAATGGTGAATACGCACCCATTCCGCCGGTGTTCGGACCATCATCGTTATCAAGTGCACGTTTGAAATCTTGGGCAGGTTGAAGTGGAACTACTGATTTCCCATCACACAAAAGGAATAGCGAAACTTCTGGACCATCTAGAAATTCTTCAACAACAACTTTGCCATCAGGATTTAGGAAGCATTCTGTTGCGTGTGCAGTAGCTTCACTTACATCATTTGTAACGACCACACCTTTACCAGCGGCAAGTCCATCATCTTTAATAACGAAAGGCGCACCGAATTCATTCATTGCATTTTCCACATCAGCAACATTGCTGCAAGTGAATGCGCGAGCCGTTGGAACATTTGCACCAATCATTACTTCTTTAGCAAAAGACTTACTTGCTTCAAGTTTTGCTGCTTCGCGCAAAGGACCAAAACAAGCAATTCCAGCGGCAGTAACTGCAT
>JBDKLK010000064.1:0-7214 GCA_039795655.1 Actinomycetota bacterium | reverse complement strand
ACACAACTCCCCTGCCTTGAAGTGAGATGCAGCCATGAAATACATCGGCTGGTTCACCTGAGGTGGGTTCGACAGATTTCTTTACTTTGGCCATAAATGCAGTATTGCAGTATTTCTGCATTTTTTCAAGAAACTAGAGTTCCGCCACAGAAAGCGAGCGCTATGTCCTTCTTAATCCGTGAAGCAACTCCTGAAGATGTGCCGGCAATTCATCGGTTAATCATTGAGTTAGCAATTTACGAAAAAGAGCCTGACGCGGTGGAAGCTACAGAAGCCGACTTACACGCAGCCCTTTTTACCGGCGACAAATCTAAAAATGGCCAACCTGCTTCGTTTGCACATGTTGCAACCGTAGATGGCGAAGTTGTAGGCATAGCGATTTGGTTCTTGAATTTCTCAACTTGGCAAGGTGTTCACGGAATCTATCTCGAAGATCTTTACGTAAAACCAGAACATCGCGGTTCTGGAATTGGTAAGGCGTTGCTTAAGACTTTGGCCAAGCTGTGCGTTGAACGCGGGTATGGGCGTTTCCAATGGTGGGTGCTCGACTGGAACAAACCATCAATCGATTTTTACGAAGCTCACGGCGCAATTCCTATGGACCAGTGGACGGTCTTCCGCCTAACCGGCGATGCTCTCAAAAAGATGGCCTCCGAAGACTGAATTTGCCACGATTTGTGGCTCTAGTCACCCTCTGACTCGCTCTCCTTTGAGCACGGCTCGCGAGTAGTCTTGCCCCATATTCAGCTGAGGAGGCTCGCCCGTGGCGGGAAAAACCGGAACGCTCTACCGCGGCCGTGAGGGAATGTGGTCCTGGGTGGCCCATCGCATCACTGGTGTCGCGGTTTTTCTATTTTTATTCGTGCACGTTTTGGACACTGCGCTTGTTCGCGTTGATCCAGAACTTTATGACGCAGTAATCGACACCTACAAAACTCCAATCGTCAACTTGCTAGAAGTTGGTTTGGTTGGCGCTGTGCTTTTCCACGCGCTTAATGGCGTTCGAATTGTGCTGGTTGATTTCTGGTCAAAGGGACCTAAGTATCACCGCGTGATGTTGTGGTCAATTATGTTGTTGTGGCTCGTCATCATGGTGCCAGGTGCATACTTCATGATGAAACATACTCTCGCAACAGTGTTTGGAGTTGGCGCATGAGTTCACCAGTTTTAGAAGCTCCACGCAGCCGTCAGCGTTCTCGCACCAACTTCGAAATGGTGTCATGGCTTTTCATGCGCATCAGTGGTTTGGCTCTTGTTTTCTTGGTTCTTGGTCACTTGTTCATCATGAACATTCTTGATGGTGGTGTGCAACGAATCAACTTCGCATTCGTTGCTGGCCGTTATGCAAGTCCGTTTTGGCAGATGTGGGATTTATTGCAGCTATGGCTGGCAATGATTCATGGAACTAACGGTCTTCGCACAATCATCAATGATTACGCCGAAAAAGATGGCACACGTTTTTGGTTGAAGACAGTTTTGTTTAGCGCCACTTTCTTTATTTTGGTGCTTGGCACTTTCGTAATTTTCACATTCGATCCGAATATTTAAGGTTGTTGACGTGGTTGAAGTTCACAAGTTCGATGTTGTGATTGTTGGTGCAGGTGGTGCAGGTATGCGCTCTGCACTTGAAGCATCAAAGAATGCACACACTGCAGTTCTCACAAAGCTTTACCCAACCCGTTCTCACACTGGTGCTGCTCAAGGCGGTATGTGTGCAGCGCTTGCAAACGTTGAAGAAGACAACTGGGAATGGCACACCTTCGACACCGTTAAAGGTGGTGACTACCTTGTTGATCAAGACGCTGCAGAAATCATGTGCAAAGAAGCGATTGATGCAGTAATCGATCTTGAAAAAATGGGTTTACCTTTCAACCGCACACCAGAAGGTCGCATCGACCAACGTCGTTTCGGTGGTCACACTCGCAACCACGGTGAAGCTGCAGTCCGTCGCGCTTGCTATGCAGCAGACCGCACCGGACACATGATTCTTCAAACTCTTTACCAAAACTGCATCAAACAAAATGTCGAGTTCTACAACGAGTACTACGTTTTGGATTTAGTGCTTGACGAATCACAAGGCGCACCTCGTGCAGCTGGTGTGGTTGCTGTCGAACTTTCGACCGGAAAGATTCACGTCTTTCATGCGAAGAGCATTGTGTTTGCAACTGGTGGTTTTGGAAAAGTATTCAAGACCACATCGAATGCACACACTTTGACAGGCGATGGCATGGGTGTGGTTTACCGCAAAGGTTTGCCACTTGAAGACATGGAGTTCTACCAATTCCACCCAACAGGTCTTGCAGGACTTGGCGTTCTGCTAACTGAAGGTGCTCGCGGTGAAGGCGGCATCTTGCGTAACGAATCTGGTGAACGTTTCATGGAACGCTACGCACCAACAATCAAAGACCTTGCACCACGCGACATGGTTGCACGTGCAATGGTGCAAGAAGTTCGTGAAGGTCGCGGTGCTGGTCCACGTAAGGATTATGTTTACCTCGACTTAACCCACCTTCCAAAAGAACAGATCGAAGCCAAACTTCCAGACATCACTGAGTTTGCCCGCACTTACCTCGGCGTTGATCCGGTTAAAGAACTTGTTCCTGTATTCCCAACAGCTCACTACGCAATGGGTGGTATCCCAACCGATATCGAAACCCGCGTTTTACGCAACAACACTGACGTAGTGCCTGGTTTGTTCGCTGCTGGTGAGTGTGCTTGCGTTTCTGTACATGGTGCAAACCGTCTTGGCACAAACTCACTGCTAGACATCAACGTTTTTGGAAAGCGTTCAGGTGTTGCATCCGCTGACTACGCAAACTCTGCCGAATGGCCAGAGTTGCCAGAAAACAGCGCAGCTGATGTTGAAAAGATGATGGAAACTCTTAGAAACTCAAATGGTTCGGAAAGAGTTCACATCTTGCGTCGTGAATTGCAAGAAACAATGGACATGAACGCACAGGTTTATCGCACCGATGAAACTTTGCGCCAAGCGTTGTCGGATGTCCGCGCAATCCGCGAGCGTTACAAGAATGTTGGAATCATGGACCGCGGTCTTCGATACAACACTGACCTGCTTGAAGCAATCGAACTTGGATTCTTGCTAGACCTCGCTGAAGTTTTGGTTGTTGGTGCGCTTGAGCGTAAAGAATCTCGCGGCGGTCACGCTCGCGAAGATTATCCAAACCGCGATGACGCAAACTTCATGCAACACACAATGGCCTACAAAGATGGCGATGGCGTGAAGCTAGATTACAAGCCAGTTGTTATCACCCGTTACCAACCGATGGAGCGTAAGTACTAATGTCAAAGACAATAGATGCACTCAAGACTGTGGATGTAACTTTCCGCATTCGTCGCTTCAATCCAGAAGTGGACCAAGAACCACGATGGGAAGACTACGTAATTCCTTGCTACCCAACCGATCGCATTCTTGATGCGCTTCACCAAATCAAAGGTGATGTGGATGGAACACTGACCTTCCGTCGCTCATGTGGTCACGGTATTTGTGGTTCAGATGCAATGCGTATCAATGGTTTGAACCGCCTTGCTTGCAAGACTCTGGTCAAAGACCTCGATACGTCAAAACCTGTAACTGTTGAAGCAATCAAGGGTTTGCCACTAGAAAAAGACTTAGTCGTTGATATGGAACCATTCTTCAAGGCTTACCGCGAAGTTATGCCGTTCTTGATTACCGAAGGTCACGAACCAACAAAAGAGCGTCTGCAAACTATTGAAGATCGTGCCAAGTTTGATGACACCACAAAATGCATTTTGTGTGCTGCTTGCACCACTTCATGCCCAGTTTTCTGGACAGATGGCAACTACTTTGGACCGGCAGCAATCGTTAATGCACACCGCTTCATCTTCGATTCGCGTGACACTGGCGCTGCAAAACGTCTAGAGATTTTGAATGACAAAGAAGGTGTCTGGCGCTGCCGCACTACTTTCAACTGTTCAGAAGCTTGCCCACGCGGTATTCAGGTTACACAAGCGATTCACGATGTGAAGCGCGCAATGTTGTTCCAAAAGTAATTGCCGTTACGGAATCAATTAGCGAACAAAACCGATTGCGTCGTACACCTTATTCAAGGTGTCGTCTGCAACAGCACTAGCTTTTTGTGAACCAGCCTGAAGCAACCTAGCTAGTTCGGCTTTATCTGCAAGCAAGCCATTAACTTTGTTTTGGAATGGTTCAGCGAAAGCTAAAACAGATTCCGCAACTTCCTTCTTCAAAGTTCCGTACATCTGACCTTGCATTTCTTGCACGTGCTCATCAATCGATTTTCCACTGAATGCAGACAAGATGGTCAGAAGGTTTGAGACACCAGGCTTATTGATTGGATCAAACTTAATTTCGGTATCAGAGTCAGTGACCGCAGACTTGATTTTCTTCTCAATAGTTTTCAGCGGTTCAAGCAAGAAAACACATCCACTTGGAAGTGATTTGCTCATCTTCGCGGTTGGTTCCTGAAGATCAGTGATTTTCGCAGTGTCCTTTACGATGTGTGGCTTTGGCACCACAAATGTTTCTTTGTAACGCGAGTTGAAACGCTGCGCCAAGTCGCGAGTTAGTTCTAGATGTTGCCGTTGGTCCTCACCCACTGGCACAGCATCTGCTTGGTAAATCAAAATGTCAGCGGCTTGAAGAATTGGGTAAGTGAACAAGCCAACGTTTGTTGAATCACTGCCAGCTTTTTGCGACTTGTCTTTGAACTGAGTCATACGACCAGCCTCACCAAATCCAGTCAGGCAGCTCAAAACCCACATCAATTCAGCGTGCTGGCTAACTTGCGACTGCACGAACAATGTTGATTTGTCGGTGTCGAGCCCCAGTGCAATTAGCTGAGCAAATGAAGCCAAGGTGCGGTGGTGCATCTCTTCTGGAGATGGCGCCACAGTTAGTGCGTGCATGTCGGCGATCATGTAGAAACAGTCGTGCGAATCCTGCATTTCAAGCCAGTAGCGAAGCGCACCTAGGTAGTTTCCAATTTGGTAAGAGTCTGCTGTCGGCTGAATGCCTGAAAGTGCGCGCGGCTTTGTCATTGGGCTATTCTCTCAAGAGGATTTAAGACTCGGTCTCAGGCTCTGGCAGTTTTTCAACTTTAATTCGAGTAGCCCGACGATTCTCAACTTCTGAAACCACAAGTTTGTGACCTGCAAATTCCACACTCAAATCAACCTCTGGCAACTGACCGAGTTCAGCTACGAGATAACCAGCAACCGTTTCGTATGGACCTTCTGGCAATTCAATAGATGTGAGTTCCAAGAAGTCTTCAAGATTCATTCCACCATCGACAACTACTTCACCACGGACCTCAATAGTCTCGGCTTCGTCGTATTCGTCTTTGATGTCACCGATAAGTTCTTCAACCAGATCTTCGAGGGTCACGATGCCGGCGGTTCCGCCGTACTCGTCTTCAACCAGCGCAAGATGCACACTCTTTCTACGCATATCAGAAAGGGTTGGAATTACACCTTTAGTTCCCGGGTAACGTTGCAGGTCACGCGCCAAATCCTGCAGACGTATCGAGCGCTCGGCCATTGCAGGATCGAGGATGTCGCGAATGTGAACGAAACCAATCACGTCGTCAGGACTGTCGCCGATTACTGGATAGCGTGAATGTGGAAGTTCAGCAATCATCTTTGCGGCTTTGTAAACTGGTAGTTCACCATCGAGAAATTCAACTTCAGTGCGAGGACGTAAAACTTCGCGAAGTTCGCGATCCTGCGCATCAAAAACGTCATCAATCAAATCGCGTTCTTCTTCGCTTAATTCTTCGTGCGCTGCAACGATGTCGCGCAACTCTTCACCACTCATCATTTCACGACTTGCTTTTGGATCGATTCCAAAAATGCGCAACACACCATTTGTGGATTTCGTTAACAGCCAGATAAATGGCTTGGTTGCCCGCGCAATCACTTCAACAGGAATTGCAAACAAAAGGGCCAAAGATTCTGCTTGCTGAATAGCAAGACGTTTTGGCACTAGTTCACCGATTACAAGAGAAACGTATGCAACAATCAAAGTAATCAAAATAAATGAAACTGTTGATGAAAAATCAGGATTGAGGCCGAGATTTTCTAGATACGGAGTCAAAACTGGAACAATCTCAGAAGCACCCAAACCAGCAGACACAAAAGATGTGAAGGTGATGCCTACTTGTACAGCAGCTAAAAACCTTGTTGGCTCTTGCATCAATTTCCCGAGGGCTTTACCGCGCTTGCCGCGACTTGCGAGTTGTTGGACCTGGGTATCGCGCAAAGAAACCAAAGCAATTTCAGCAGCCACGAATAAAGCAGAAATCAAAATGAAAAGAAGGACAAGCGCGAGCCGCGCCCATATGTCGGTCATTGGCGCACTCTACTTGCGAAATAGCGCGGTCACAGGTGCGTGATCGCTCCAGCGAGTGTCATAACTTGAAGCACGGCCTACGGTTATCGACTTCAAATGCTTCGCAAGTTCAGGTGTGGCCAGTTGATAGTCGATTCGCCAACCTGCATCGTTATCGAAAGCTTGTCCCCTGAATGACCACCATGTGTACGGGCCAGCAACATCACCTGCATGATTGCGACCTAAATCCACCCAGCCAAACTTGTTAAACCACTGATCAAAATACTTGCGTTCGGATTCAAGAAATCCGGATTTACCGACATTCCCTTTCCAATTCTTAATATCAAGTTCGGTGTGACCGACATTCAAATCACCCACAAGAAGTGTGTGATTCTTTTTGTCTGCAACAGCTGAAACTTTTTTCATGTATTTAGTCATCGCATCGAGAAAGGCTTCTTTTTCTTCTTGCTTTTCTGGTTTATCGCTATCACCAGTATGGACATAGATACTTGCAACTGTTACTTCACCAAACTCGGTGTCAAATGTTGCATCAACCCAACGACCCTGCTCAGCAAAGCGTTTTGGACCAAGTCCGATATTTGTTTTCTTGAAAGGCAGTTTAGAAAGAATCGCAACACCTGCATGACCTTTTTTCTCATTGCTTGCAGAATGTAAAACATTAAAGTCTTGCAATCCAGCAGCTTCAAGCGTGGCTGCAAATTCTTCGGCATTAGCGCGCACTTCTTGTAAGCAGATTACATCCGCTTCTTTCGCAGCATGCGCATCAAGCAACCACTGCAAGCCGCCGTTTTTATGGGCGGCTCTAACGCCATTGACGTTTACAGTGACAACGGAAAACATCCGCTATTTCATTGCTTTCTGA
>JBDKLK010000063.1:0-7325 GCA_039795655.1 Actinomycetota bacterium | reverse complement strand
TGACGTCATAAATTGCGCCACCAACAATCAAGCCTTCTGGCAAGAAGGGGAAACTCTTAATACGCTGAATATCAGTTGCTAAAGCAGCTGCTTGATCAGCAACGGTTCTGATTTCAATCCCGCGGGGATCCACACCAGATTCTTTGAAGATAGCTGCGTGAACGTCAGCCTCAGAACCAGAAGCCATTCGGCAGTCCGTGTGGGGAATAACTAGAACTCGGTTTACATTCAATAACCAAGCAGCGAGCACCAATGTACGCAAAACGTCATCAGTGACGCGAGCCCCAGCATTGCGAAGGATTTTGACATCGCCCGGAGCCATACCAACCATTTCAAGTGGATTGATTCGGGAATCCATACAGGTAACAATCGCAAGACCTTTTGCAGCTCGACCGGTTAGATCCATGTGCTTGAAAGTTGCTGCAAATTTGGAGTTTGCTTCTAAAACGTCTGAAAAAGCGTCCAGTGGAAAATCGTGTTCATCAATATGCGGTTGGCTCACACGGTGAAGAGTACCGACTATGTACCAATTGCCCGACTAAATAATTGGTCAAATGCTTGGAAAGGTAGAAAGCAGCCGATACTTTGAGCAAGTGACCCAAACAGATGTGGCCATTATCGGAGCCGGTCCGGCTGGTTTGTATGCCGCTTATTACGCAGGTTTTCGCGGTTTCAAGGTTTTGATTGTTGATGCTCTTGAAGAGATCGGTGGTCAAATCACCGCGATGTATCCCGAAAAAGAAATCTTTGACATTGCAGGTTTTCCATCAGTAAAAGGTAGAGAACTAATTGATGGGTTAACAAAGCAAGCAAGCACTGCCAATCCTGAATTCCGAATGGCAACTCAAGTTTTGAACCTTGAAGAAAACAGCGACGGTATCAAACTAACTCTTAGCAATAATGAAATAGTTAATGCAAAAGTCGTATTGATTGCAGGAGGTATCGGCGCGTTTGCTCCGCGACCGCTACCAACCGGAATGGAATGGCTAGGTAAAGGCCTGGTGCATTTCGTCCCAAAGCTTTCAGATCACGCTGGTAAACGAGTCGTAATCGCTGGTGGTGGGGACTCGGCTTTTGATTGGGCTTATTCACTTCAACCAATTGCGAAATCTGTAACTTTGATACACAGGCGTGACGCGTTTAGAGCGCACGCGGCAACTGTTGAACAAGTAAAGGCGCTTGGAGTTGAACTTATCACCTCAACTGAAATCTCAGCAATCAACGGTGATTCCAAAGTTAATTCAGTTGAGATCACTTTAAAAGAATCTGGTGAAACCAGAACAATTGAATGTGACACGGTAGTGGCTGCTCTCGGATTTGTAGCCAACATCGGGCCAATCGCTAACTGGGGGATTGAACTCGAAAAGCGGCATATTTTGGTAAGCACAACAATGGAGACCTCAATGAAACGAGTTTTCGCAATTGGTGACATTGCCACCTATGCTGGAAAAGTTCCATTAATTGCAGTTGGTTTCGGAGAGGCTGCAACTGCTGTAAATAATGCGGCTCCGTATATTGATGAATCTTTTGGTGTTTTTCCTGGCCACAGCAGTGGCTCAAGTAGTGACTAGTTGCTAATTGTTTAGAAATGCCAGTTGTCTGCAACTGTTACTGAATTAGTTATCCAAGTTTCGCCAACAGTCTCTTCACCAGTGCAAAGCATTTTCCGCGAGATAGTTTTTGTTGGTTCTAGTTCGACATCCCAAGATCTGCCATCAATATGTCTAACCTGCACTTTGTCTTCACTAGCAAGATTTGTAATGGTTGAAGCCGAGATTGGTTTGCCGCTTCTAAGAACCACTACATCTAGAGATTCAATTTGAGTGATTCCAAATTGCTTACGAATCTCAATTTCAGCGATTTGCGCAAAAGGCGGAAGGGCAGTGCGGCCGCGCATATATTCCGGCTTGATATTTCCACTCCACGCATCGTTTAGCAAGTCTTGGGTGGAATTGGTATTCATTCTTCCGACCATAATTCCAAATGGCAACAAAATGCCTGTTGGGGCAAACCTGTGACCGCCAATATGTGAGGCTTCATAAATCTGACCTGTTAATTCGGCATTTGGACGAAGTTCATCAACAATTTTTCGGGTATGAACGGCGCAGCATTGGTCTTTTTTGCCGTTGGTGCACAGAAACAAAACTGGATCTGCAGAACGCCTGCCTAAGGCTGGCAATTCACCACGAATTATCGCTGGCCAATCCCAGCGTAAAACATCAGTGATGTTGTCTAGTGATCCTGAACGCATTCGCACTCCGCCTGGAGTGGTGTGAGCTAGCCATAAGCGGCGGCGATTTGTGGTTCGTCTTTCTTGTTGCACAAGGTCAGTTCGTCTTGCGAGAAAAATGCCAACTTCAGGGTAATTGATTTGTTCTTTAAGTTCTTGAGCAAAACCTGGCGGCAATGAACTTTCGATTAAAGCATCCTGGCCCCAAGTGCCAGGCTGTTCAATGACTAAATAAATCTTTTTGTATTCGGCAGTTCCGATCATCGATTCTTCGAGAGCCGAGTCGTGACAAGTGATCATGAGGGGAAATCACCGACTAAGTGAGTTGGTGAAACTTCGATCGGGCTTCCAGTTGCATCTCGCTTTGATAGGAAGTCAGGAATTTCGATTGGGTTCGGGCCGTTGCTTGCCCGTACTGGTCCGCTTGCGGCACCTGCGAAAATCAATTGGTCTTCACCTCGTTTGAATGTGTGGCAACGAACACCGCCAGTTGCTCTTCCTTTAGATGGAAATTCACTTAGCTCTGAAATCTTGATTGTTCTGGCTTGTGTGCCTGGCAGCGCATCCGAGTTTCCACCGACAGTTACGACTTGAGTGTCTTTGGAAACCACTGAGAAAGAGATAACCCAAGCGCCATCAGAGAGTTTGATGCCCGCCATGCCCGCGGCGTTCTTGCCTTGAGGTCGAACTAAATCGGCTTTGTAATGAAGTAGTTGCGCATCGGAAGTAATGAAAACTAAATTATCAAACCTCTTAGTTGTGATACCGAATCCGACTACGTCGTCACCACCTTCAAGTTTGATGATTTCGGAAGACTTTGATTTTGCAGGTTCTATTTCTAGTCGTTTAACAACACCGTTAGCCGTAGCGAGTGCGATTACAACTGGTTTATCTAAAGGCACTAAGCCAAGTGGAATTTCACCTTTGTCGAGGATTGCAAACTCTTTTGCTGCACTACCACCTTTAAGAGAGGGATTTGCTGAACTTTGCATTGATGGAATTTCCATAACTGAAATCTGATGCATTTTCCCAGCAGAGGTAATCAAGCCGACCTCTCCGCGGGCGGTGGCGGCAACTGAGCTAACAATTGAATCATGTTTGCCGCGGTTACCTTTATTTGCTGGAGATTTTGGAGCAAATCTGCCTATTAAGCCTGAAGTAGACATCATCACTAAGCAAGGATCATCTGCAATCTCTAGATCTACTGGTAGTGAACTACTTCCATCGTCTTCTAGAAGCTGAGTGCGACGTGGAGTGCCAAATTCTCGAGCGACATCTGCAAGTTCGTCGCTTACAACCGAACGAATTGCGTTTTCGCTTTCAAGCAGTTGAGTTAGCAAAGAAATAGTGTCTTGTAATTCCTTTTGTTCCTTCTCGATCTCAATCCGAGAAAACTTAGTGAGCCTGCGCAGCGGCATTTCTAAAATGTAGTTAGCTTGAATCTCGCTCAGCTTAAAACTCTTCATAAGTTGTTCACGCGCGGAGGCTGTATCGTCGCTTGCTCGGATCAGCGCAATCACTTTGTCGATGTCAACAATTGCGATTAAGAGTCCATCAACTAAATGCAAACGGTCTTGGGCTTTTTTGCGCCTAAATTCACTGCGACGACGAACTACTTCAATTCGATGCTTTAGAAAGACTTCCAGCATTTCTACCAAGCCGAGAGTCTGAGGTGCGCCTTCAACTAGAGCGACGTTGTTGATTGAGAACTGTTCTTCAAGCGGAGTGAGCTTATAAAGCTGAGTTAATACAGCCTGTGGGTTGAAACCGGATTTAAGTTCGATTACTAATTGAAGACCCTTTTGACCATCAGACAAATCGGTTACATCAGAGATTCCTGTGATCTTCTTTGAGGTCACGCCTTCTTTGATTTTTTCAATAACTTTTTCTGGTCCGACGTTGTACGGGAGTTCAGTCACGACAAGTGCGGTTCTACGAGCCGTTACATTTTCGACCTTAACTGTGGCGCGCATTTTGAATGACCCGCGACCATCTCGATATGCATCAGCGATTCCGCTAAGCCCAACAATGATTCCACCGGTAGGCAAGTCTGGTCCTGGTAGGTATTTCATCAAATCTGAAACGCCTGCTTTTGGATGTTTCAACAAGTAGCGTGCTGCGGTAACTACTTCACCTAAATTGTGCGGAGCCATACTTGTGGCCATGCCGACTGCGATACCAGCCGCGCCATTTACTAGCAATGCTGGAATTGCCGCTGGCAGAACTTGTGGTTCGGTTTCACGGCCATCGTAGTTTGGTGCAAAATCCACGACGTCTTCATCAAGAGATGCAGTCATTGCAACAGCGGAAGGTGCAAGTCTTGCTTCTGTGTAGCGGTATGCAGCTGGACCATCGTCTAGAGAACCGAAGTTTCCGTGGCCGTCAATAAGTGGCAATCGCAATTGGAAGTTTTGAGCCATACGAACCATTGCGTCATAAATCGCACCGTCACCATGCGGATGTAGGCGGCCCATAACTTCTCCAACGACACGAGCTGATTTGACGTGACCACGATCAGGCCGCAAACCCATTTCGTTCATCGTGTAAAGAATTCGGCGTTGTACTGGCTTCAAACCGTCGCGGGCATCAGGAAGGGCGCGTGAATAAATGACCGAGTAGGCGTATTCAAGGAAAGACCCTTGCATCTCAGAAGCGACATCGATATCGATGATGTGTTCTTGGACCGGTTCTGCTGCTGGGGCAGACTTTCGTGCCACAAGTACTCCTGAGGGTTAGGGGATTGAACGAATCAAAACCTGCGTGATTTTAAGGGGCTTCACGCTCAATTTTGTGCATCCGAGTAGCGTGGCGGTGTGGCTAACAATCAAAGCAGATTTGAGCAGATTCCGATCACCTTGCGTGATGGGCGGAAGGTGATTGTTAGACCAATTTCGCGCAAAGATGCAGATCGGCTTGTTGAGTTTCACGAGAGTCTTTCGGATCGAACTGTCTACCAAAGATTCTTCGCAGCTCATCCACACTTAACTGAAAAAGAAGTTGAGCGTTTCACTCATGTTGATCATCAACTTCGTGAAGCATATGTAGCGACTATTGATGATCAAATCATTGCTGTGGGCCGCTTGGACACAATAGATGACAAGAGCGCTGAAGTTGCCTTTGTGATTAGGGATGATTATCAAAAACAAGGACTTGGTTCTGCGTTGTTCTCACTTCTTGCGGAAACTGCCAGAGTTCAAGGAATTAGAACATTCGTCGCAGAGGTGCTCCCACAAAATCGAGCAATGATTAGACTCTTTGAAGTTTTTGGTGAATCAATCAAAAAAGAAACTGAAGATGGCGTTACACATATTGAAGTTAGTTTGGGTAAAAAGTGACTGAAGAATCGAAATATTCAATTCGCGAAGTTTTGTCTCCGATTGTTTTGCGCTTGTTGACCGGAGTTGGGCTTAATGCTCTTGGCGGAGGTCTTACGCTTTCGTTGTTACTCGTTTACCTTACTCAGATTCGGGGTATCGAAACAGCACAAGCAACTTTGACACTATCAATTATGGCAATTATTAGCTTTGCAATTACTGGCCCAGTTGGAACACTCGTAGATCGCTTTGGTCCGCAGCCTGTGATGCTTTGTGGCCTTGTAGTTGATGCGATTGCTGTAGGACTTTGGAGTCAGGTTCACACTATTCAAGACGCATATTTGGTTGGCATCTTGGGAGCTATTGGTGGAAGTTCGATTTGGCCACCTCAATCTGCGTTGATTGCTCGGATTACACCACCAGAACACCGTCAGCGTGTCTACGGAATTCAATTTATGCTGCTAAATGCCGGACTTGGTCTTGGTGGTGTGATTGGTTCATTGATGGTTATCGCTGGAGATGCCCAATCCTTCGAAAGACTTTATTACCTTAATGCTGCTTCGTATGCCTTTTATTTCTTGATTGCACTTACTTTCAAAGTTGGTCGTGGGCGAGAAGTGCATCACGAAGAAGAAATTTCTGAAGAAGGTTATCGAGAAGTTTTCAAAGACAAAATCATGGTGCGACTCACACTTTCTTCAATGCTGCTCTTGGTTTCAGGTTACGCAAGCATTGAGTCTGGATTATCACTTTTCACCACTGTGCAGGTTGGTCTCTCGCCGAAATGGCTTGGAGTGATTTTCGGTGTGAACACCGCAACAATTGTTTTGATGCAGACGCTGGCGCTCAAGTGGAGCTACCGAAAATCTCGTAGCCGGATTCTTTCCGGTGTCGGATTATTGTGGGCTTCCTCTTGGGTTGTTGTCGGCCTGGCTGTGCCTGCTGGTGGTGCAATTGCAATTGCACTTTTATGTTTGAGTCAGTTTGTTTTTGCTTTAGGTGAAATTTTGTGGTCGCCAATTGCACCAGCTCTTGCGAATGAACTTGCACCGCCACATTTAAGAGGTCGCTACAACGCACTCGGTTCATTGCAGTGGAATGTTGCTAATACCGCTGGGCCGCTTATTGCTGCTGCCACACTAGGTAGAGACAAGCCCTATTTGTGGATCGGAATTTTGACAGTGGGTTGTCTAATTGGCGCATATTTCATGACGCAACTTAAGAATAATTTGACTCCAGCGCAAGATGGTCTGGTAGACGCGTGATTTCGTTAGCTGACATTTTGCCAGCTAGTTTGGCAGCACTTGATGTTTCGCCAAATAATCCCAATTTCGTTATGCCAAAATCAAAAAGAGTTGTAATTTTCTTGGTTGATGGACTTGGATTTCAAAACCTAGTTTCACATCAGAATTTGCACCCGATCACAGCAGAATTGATCGCCAATTCTGCGCAATGCTCATTGCCCAGTACCACTCCAGTTTCACTGGCTACTTTCGGAACGGCCATGAATCCAGGAGAGCACGGTTTTGTTGGCGCAACCATGTTGCTTCCTGAGACTAATTCTGTTTTTCAGCCTCTCAAATGGGAGACCTCACCTAATCCAAAAAGTATTCAACCAAACAAGACTCAATTTGAAATCGCAGAACAAAGATACATTGAAGTTAAACGAATCGGCCCAGCAGCGTACGAGCACTCAGGATTGACAAGTGCGGTGCTGCGAGGCGGGGAGTACTTATTTGCTGAAAATCTCGAAGATATTTTGCAAGTTACTTCCAAAGTTT
>JBDKLK010000062.1:0-7644 GCA_039795655.1 Actinomycetota bacterium | reverse complement strand
GCACCAGCTGTAACGAGCGTGCTTTCAGGTCAACAAAATTTCGTCGACAAGTCGCGCGAAGCTGGCAGCGACCTAACTCTTCTTCTAACTCGCCGCTACTCCTTTGGTTCAGCGCCTTCTGCTGAATTAACCGAATTTGTTGCAGATATGCATGCCCGAACTTCAATTGATGTGATTGGAGATTTCCTAAAGGCTATCGCAGATTTTGATAGTAAAGATTCAGTGTCTGTAATCGGAAACTGCGATACGCAGATTGTTGCAGCGAAGAATGATTTGCTTACACCACTGGATCACAGTGAAGAGTTGAACAAACTTATTCCAAACTCAAGGCTTTCAGTATTGCCTGAAACTGGTCACATGCTTCCGCTAGAGCGTTATATCGAACTGAACGAAATCATTTCGAATTCGGTAGCAAAGGTTCGCGGTCTGTGACAACCTTTAATTGCAAAACTGCCGAAGCGACTGCTGAATTAGGTAAGCAACTTGGGCAACACCTCCGAGCTGGCGATGTTGTGATCCTTGATGGTCCTCTCGGTGCTGGCAAAACCACATTCACCCAAGGTGTTGCTGATGGGCTTGGAGTGCGAGGACCCATCACAAGCCCAACTTTCGTGATTTACCGGATTCATCCAAATCTGAAAGACGGTGCAGCGCTAATCCATCTCGATGCGTATCGCCTTAATTCACTTTCTGAAGTGGATGATTTGGATTTAGATTCAAATCTTTACAACGCGGTGCTTTTGGCTGAATGGGGTTCTGGCAAGCTAGAAAATATCGCTGACGAGTATCTCGTAATCAAGATTGACCGCACAGATGATGACTCGAGAATTATTTCTCTAACACCGCATGGAAACCGCTGGGAAGATTTATTAGGAAACTTCTCATGAGGATTCTTGCCCTAGATACCAGCACGTCGCGAGTCACTGTTGCACTTCTGGATGATGAACAAGTAATTTATCAAGTTTCAGCCGGTGAATTAACTGGCGGGCAATTCCATGGGGAACAGCTCATGGATCTGGTTAGCGAATGTTTACAAGGACAGAAACCAGAGCGAATTGCTGTTGGCATCGGACCTGGCCCGTACACAGGATTACGAGTTGGCGTAACCACTGCTGAAGTTTTAGCACCAGCCTGGGAGATTGAAGTGGTTGGCATTCCAACACTTGCAGCACTTGCGCACGGGCATATTCGCCGTGGTGGTCAAAAGGGAACTGCTGTTCTTGATGTAAAACGGAAAGAGATTGCTTGCCAAGATTTCTCTGAGACAGGTGAATTACTTGGACAGCCGGTTTTGGTTCACATCACAGAATTTGAAAAACAGAATTACCAAAACATTGTTGGTCCTGCTTTCATCACGCAGACATTGATAACTGCAAATGTCGGTGACCAAAGTCCGGTAGATGCGATAGACATTGCATTGCTTGGGTTAAAAGCCAAAGTTGAACTTTTCAAACCACTTTATTTGCGCCAGCCCGATGCAGCAGAACCAAAACCACCGAAGCCGGTGAACAATGACTGAGATTCAAATTATGCAAAACTGGCATCTGCCAGCGGTCATGGAAATTGAAAAAGATCTTTTTGCAAAAGAAGCATGGAGCAAAGACGTATTCCAAAGTGAATTGGATTTGATTCCAGATCAGCGGATGTATTGGGTTGCTATTAACGAAGGCAAAGTAATTGGTTACAGCGGAGTTGCTGTAATTGATGATTTTGCAGACGTTGCAACTATTGCGGTTGCGAAAGATTTTCAGAAGCAGGGGATTGGTCGAGTACTTTTCCAACATATTCTGGATTACGCTAAAGAACACCATGCGAATCGTGTTTTGCTTGAAGTGCGCACCAATAATGAAGGTGCGATTGAGATGTATAAAAAGTTTGGGTTAGAGATTGTTGCAGAACGACCAAACTATTACGGGCCAATGCTCGATGCTTATGTAATGGAGGTGGCTCTGTAATGAGTGAACCTCTAGTGCTTGGTATTGAAACATCTTGTGATGAAACTGGAGTCGGGATCGTCCGAGGTCATACTCTGCTGGCAGATGCAGTCGCGAGCAGTGTTGAATCACATGCGCGTTATGGCGGTGTGGTTCCTGAAGTTGCATCTCGCGCACATCTCGAGGCGATGGTGCCGACAATCCAGCGCGCATGCAAGGACGCAGGTATCAAACTAAAAGATGTAGATGCAATCGCTGTAACTGCTGGTCCAGGTTTAGTTGGCGCACTACTTGTAGGCGTAGCTGCCGCAAAAGCTCTTGCATATGCTTTAGATAAACCAATTTATGGTGTGAACCATCTTGCCTCACACGTAGCTGTCGACACTCTTGAACATGGACCGCTCCCAGAACCAGCAATCGCAATGTTGGTTAGTGGTGGACACTCATCAATATTGCATGTGCCAAATCTTGCAACAGACGTGATCTCACTCGGTGCGACTATGGATGATGCAGCAGGTGAAGCTTTCGACAAAGTTGCACGTGTTCTTGGATTGCCTTTCCCTGGCGGACCAGAGATCGATCGCATTGCAAAAACTGGAAATGAAAATGCCATCGATTTCCCGCGCGGATTAACTAACAAACTTGATCTGGAGAAACACGAATTTGATTTCTCTTTCTCCGGTATCAAAACTGCTGTTGCTAGATTTGTTGAATCAGAACAGCGCAAAGGTAACAACATCAACATCGCTGATGTGGCAGCAAGTTTTCAAGAAGCAGTAACAGATGTGTTGAGTATGAAAGCAATCAATGCCTGCAAGAAATATGGTGTTGAACATCTAGTTCTTGGTGGTGGAGTAGCCGCAAACTCACGACTGAGATACCTCGTAGAAACCCGCGCGGAGAAAGCCAAAATCCAAGTTCGCATCCCTCGCCCAGGCCTTTGCACCGACAACGGAGCGATGGTCGCGGCTCTCGGCTCTATCTTGGTATCGAGTGGTGCTTCTCCGAGTTACTCACAATTCGGCGCAGACTCCTCGCTGCCTATTGAAAAAATCCTCTTTTAGAGCCTGTCCGATTAAGGCGAATATGAGTAACTTTCACCAATGCGTAAACCAGTGATATCCCTAAGTTCTTTCGTGGCCATACTTGCATTGGCCTTGTCATCAATCTTGCTAAATCCAATTGCCGCATATGCAGCGCCAAACGGCTCCTGCAACACCGGAACATTCGAAGGCAATGGTTCTGAAGGTGCTCCTTATCTTGTAGCTGATGCGACGGATTTTTCGGAAGTAGCAGATTGCGGTGCGATGGGTTACACATATTCTCAAACCGCTGACATAACTTTGAGTGGCACTTGGGAAAACGGAACTACTTTCATTGGCGAGTACTACGGCAACAACCACACCATTGATGGCATTCACATTGACGGTTCAAATGGTTTGAATAGTCGCGGTCTATTTCCGAGTTTGACTGATGCATTTTTCACATCACTCACCATCAAAGGCGATATCGATAATGTAATTTCGAATTCCGGTTTATTAGCTGGTATCGCAACGCATTCATCAATAAACCTAGTGAATGTCTACACAGATATTGAAGTAGATCCATTCAGAAACTCAGGAGTTTATTCAGTTGGCGGTTTAGTGGGTTCTGCAACCAGTGGCTCAGACATGGGTGGGATTACAGTTTCTACCTTAGCCGAAGGTGACGCGATCGAAGCGAATGGAATTGTCGGTGGAGTTGTTGGTGACACGCAAGACTCAAACGTATACAACTCAAACTCAGAAATTGACGTAAGTACAAGTAGAGCTTTCGCTTCAATAAGCCCTTATGAAGGTTATGCAGGTGGAATAGTTGGAATGGCGACACTTTCTGGAGATCCAACTTACTTAAATCTGGGGTACAGCACCCTTCAAGTGACTGCCGATATAACCTGTCACGAAGGATCACAAGTTTGCGGAGGAGTTGCTGGTTATAGCGAACTTGTAATTCACGATTCATTTTCGAATGGCACTGTCGGTGGCGACCTTACTGTCGGGGGTCTTGTTGGTTGGACAAAAAACCAGGTCTATTCATCAGGTTCAACTTCTAACGTGAGCGGTTACGCAAATGTTGGTGGGCTAATCGGATATACAGCCTCGTATTCAACTGCTGGTGTGAAAGTTGTTGACTGCTATGCAACTGGAAACGTGACTGCAACATTTGGGTTCGTAGGTGGATTGATTGGTCTTTGGCAACCATTGCAATACAACAGCACGGAAATTGACCGAGTTTTCGCGACCGGAGATGTAACTGGAACATTGAGTGTCGGCGGATTAATCGGTGAGATATTGACTTCGGATGCCACATTCGCAATAAACGAATCATTTGCGCTTGGAGACTTAACTGCAACGGACTCAACTGGCGGCGGAGCTGTTGGCTTAATCGCTTCAGGAGGTGAGGCAAATATCAGCATGACAGATTTCTATTTCGGAGGTAATTTCAAGACAGAGAATTTTGATGGTTTGTTTAACCAGCAATCTCAAGATGGTGTCTTTACGCCAACTCTTTATCGCACTTTCTGGACTTTGGACTCACAGAATATTTCTTCAGAATGGGCTGAAGTTACTAATGCAAAACAGAACACTTTCTTCAAGCGATACTCAACTTTTGAGGGTTGGAATTTAGAGGAGACATGGAAACTGGATCGTGACTTTTTAGATGGATACTTGTCTCTACGTGGCGTAGGTACTTCGGCAGAAGTGTTAAACCCAACTCCGCAATGCACCAAAGTTTCTTTAGTGCCAATTACATTCAAAAAGAACTCAGTGAAATTCACTAATGCAACTCGGGAAGCTATGCGCCAAAATGCACATAAGTTCCTCACTAGTTACTGCAGCACTATCAAGATTTTCGGGTATGCATCCAAAGATGAACCTAAAAAGAAACAAAGCAAACTTGCTTTGCAGCGCGCAACAGCTGTCGCTAATTTTGTAAGAGGTCAACTAGAACAAAACTGGGTTTACCTAAACGTTATTCCGGTTGGCAAAGGCGTACTTAAAAAAGGAAAACCAACTAAGAACCGCAAAGCTACTTCAACAATTTCTAACTAGAAATCCGCTGAGCGAGAATGGCGATGGTTTTATCGCCAATCCTAGCTAGCAATAGGCAAATTAGTTTGTCGCCCTTTAGGTTCTTCTTAAGTTTTTTGGTGAGCGCATCAACATCACCGCGATAACCGCGGGAAATGATTTGCACGTCGTATGCAAGATTATCTTTAAGCGCTTGTGAGATCTTGGTTTCATCAAACTCGAAAAATTCAATTACTTCGTATGTTGTAAATAGCGGATGGTCATCAGGCTCGGTTTCACAAGATAAGAATGCGAGGTTCTGGTCTATACGATGGCTGCTAGTTAAAGCAGCAAGTTGCTGCACCAATCCGGCGCGGGTGATTGCTGGGGATGGATCAAGAACAAATTTCTGAACTCGGCCCACTGCATCTGAACCTTCATCGCTTGAAGATAGTGTTGCCATTTCACCAAAACGATTAATTGCAATGGCAGTCTTGCCCGGAGTTAAACCCCAACCATTGAACCAGACACTGGCTTCAACAAGTGAACCGCGAATCGCAAACCAAAACGTGTGTGCATCTGCAGGAATCAGTTCGTGATCAATCCCAGGTGCAACTTTTGCAATCAGTTTTGTTTTTTCTTTCGCAAGATTCAGCACCCAATTCCAACTTGGAGACCAATCGTCTGGATTTGTGATTCGGTTTCCGCTGTTTCCTAAAACATTGCGGGCAGCTTTTGGATCTCGTCTCGCTGGATCCACAAATACTGCATCAACTTTAGAAAGAACGGCATCAAGTTTTTCCGATTCGAGAACTACGTCGAATCGCTCCACCGGAATTGGTGCAAGGTTTCTCGAAGCTACTGCGTGAGCTTCCGTGTCTCGCTCAACCGCGATTACTCCGAGGCCTGCTTCTTGGAAAGAGTCAGATTCAAAGCCAAGTCCGCAGCCAATATCTGCAATAGAACTCGCCCCAAGTGAGGCCGCCTTTTCACTCCGCCAAGTGCGGACCAGTGGGTGGGTGGCCTGTTCAATGCCATCGCGGGTCAATAGCCAGTTGGGGCTGTCTCCCCAGCGCAGCACCAGTCGATTTCGAAGTTCGGCTTGCAGGGCACAGGCAGTGCGGTAACTAGAGGGAAGTGAGAACTGCCGCTCTAGTTCGGTGGCTAACTTGAGGGGGTCTGAGGTGGTTTTGAGCGTCTCTTGAGCCATTTTGATGGCGCTTTGGCCATTCTCAGTCTGCAGCCAGTCCACAATCTCAGTCACAGGGGCATTGTGCCTTCTAATCGGTCAGATTTTGCTCACAGAATTGGCACTCGGTTTGTGGGAGTGCTAACTCCTGCCTAAACTCCGCACAGCATCTGCCAGGCGCAGATGAGCCAAATAAAGCCGAAAATGGAGGGAAATTCGTGTCGGTCAACCTAAAGCCACTCGAAGATCGCATCGTGATTCAAGCACTAGATGCTGAACAAACCACCGCTTCTGGACTTGTAATTCCAGACACTGCAAAAGAAAAGCCACAAGAAGGCAAAGTAGTTTCAGTTGGCCCAGGTCGTTTCGATGAATCTGGCAAGCGCGTTCCACTAGACGTAAAAGTTGGTGACGTTGTTATTTTTTCTAAATACGGCGGAACCGAAGTTAAATACTCTGGTCAGGAATACTTGATTCTCTCAGCTCGCGACGTTCTCGCGATTGTTGAAAAATAATTAAGCGAAACCCACTCCATATTTTGGGGTGGGTTTTCACTTTTCTCTTGTAAAGGATTTAAATGTCAAAGATTGTCGAATTCGATGAACATGCACGTCGTGCACTTGAGCGCGGCGTTAACGCACTTGCTGACACAGTCAAGGTAACGCTCGGACCCAAGGGTCGCAATGTTGTTATCGACAAAAAGTGGGGCGCACCAACCATCACTAACGACGGTGTCACCATCGCAAAAGAAGTTGACCTCGAAGATCCGTTTGAGAACTTGGGTGCACAACTTGTTAAAGAAGTAGCTACCAAGACCAACGACATTGCTGGTGACGGAACCACCACAGCGACAGTTCTTGCTCAAGCTTTCGTTAAAGAAGGTTTGAAAGTCGTTGCAGCAGGTGCAGCACCAATGGACATCAAAAAAGGTATCGAAAAAGCTGTTGCAGCATTGAAGGATGAACTGCTTTCAGCTTCGCGCCCAGTTGCTAACAAAGAAGAGATTGCACAAGTCGCAACTATTTCTTCGCAAGATCGCGCAATTGGTGAATTGATTGCTGATGCATTCGACAAAGTCGGAAAAGACGGCGTTATTTCTGTAGAAGAAGCATCAACTACAGGACTAGAACTCGAATTCACCGAAGGTATGCAATTCGACAAGGGTTACATCTCTCCATACTTCGTGACTGATTCAGAGCGTATGGAAGCTATTTTGGATGATCCGCACATTCTGTTGGTGCAAAACAAAATTTCTGCAATCAACGAATTGTTGCCATTGCTCGAAAAAATCACTCAGACCGGCAAACCATTGTTTATCGTGGCTGAAGATGTCGATGGCGAAGCCCTTTCAACTTTGGTTGTAAACCGCATTCGTGGTTTGTTTGCGTCTTGCGCTGTTAAAGCTCCAGCGTTTGGTGATCGCCGCAAAGCAACTCTCCAAGACATGGCGATTCTTACTGGTGCACAAGTT
>JBDKLK010000061.1:0-7695 GCA_039795655.1 Actinomycetota bacterium | reverse complement strand
CACCACAACTTTTTCACCAGTAAAACATCGCACTCGAATGATGAGCCTTGACAATGTTTTCAGCGAAGAAGAATTTGCAGACTGGGTTGCACGAGTATCAAAATCTGCTGGCGAATGTGATTTTCTTTGTGAACTAAAAATCGATGGCTTGGCTATTAACCTAACTTACGAAAACGGCAAACTAGTTTCAGCGGCTACGCGTGGTGACGGCACCACAGGTGAAGATGTAACTGCGAATGTCCGATCGATAGTTGGACTTCCTGATCGTTTGAGCGAATCAAATAGGTATCCGATTCCTGCAGTAGTTGAAGTGCGTGGCGAGATTTATTTCCCTAATGCCGAGTTTGAAAAACTTAATGCCGAATTAGTTGCTTCGAGTAAACAGCCTTTTGCTAATCCGCGAAATGCTGCGGCAGGTTCTTTGCGTCAAAAAGATCCGCGAGTTACGGCTAGCCGTCCATTGCGCATGACGGTTCATGGAATTGGTGAATCAGCGGACTTGGATTTCCAGAATCAATCGGATGCTTACGATGTTTTGCACGAGTGGGGACTGCCAGTAAGCAAGCACTTCAAAGTTTATTCTTCGGTGAACAAAGTTTTGGAATTTATTAAGTTTCATGGCGCAAATCGACATGCAGTTGAACATGACATCGATGGTGTGGTTGTGAAAGTTAACTCACTTGAGTTGCAAAATTCGCTCGGATTCACCTCGCGTGCACCGCGATGGGCTATTGCATACAAGTATCCGCCAGAAGAAGTTAATACAAAGTTGTTGGATATTCGAGTTTCGGTTGGTCGAACTGGTAGAGCAACTCCGTTTGGTCATATGAAACCTGTAAAAGTTGCGGGCAGTATTGTTGAAATGGCGACTTTGCACAATCAAGAAGAGGTTGAACGAAAAGGTGTTTTGATTGGTGACACAGTCGTGCTGCGAAAAGCGGGCGATGTGATTCCGGAAATTGTCGGACCGGTGGTTGCGCTACGTGATGGATCTGAGAAGAAATTTATTATGCCGACGAAGTGCCCGGAGTGTGGTTCAAAACTCAGCGCACAAAAAGATGGTGACGTTGATATTCGTTGCCCGAATGCTGAATCTTGTCCGGCGCAGTTGCGTGAGCGAATCATCTATATGGCAAGTAGAGCTATCTTGGATGTGGAAAACCTTGGAGCTCAAGCAGCTAGTGCATTACTTAGTTCAGGGGTACTAGTAAATGAAGCCAAACTTTTCTCACTGACTGATCAAGATTTACTCAAGACAGAATTTTTTACTAAAAAAAATAAGAGCGGTGATATTGAACTAACCGCGAACGCTCACAAAATGTTAGCCAGTCTTGAGCAAGCCAAGAGCAAACAATTGTGGCGATTCCTATGTGCTCTCTCTATACGGCATGTCGGACCAATCGCTGCAAAAGCTTTAGCTGCAGAATTTAAGTCAATCGATGCAATTGAATCTGCACCTGTTGAAAACTTATCTGCGGTCGAAGGTGTTGGCCAGGTCATCGCCGAATCAGTCAAAGATTGGTTCTCAATAAAGTGGCATAAAGAAATCATCAAAGCTTGGAAAAAAGCTGGTGTAACTTTTGAAGATGAAACTATTGAACTAGGCGAACAAACTCTTGCTGGTCTCACCATTGTTATCACCGGATCCCTTGACGGTTTCACTCGAGAATCAGCCGCTGAAGCAGTGACTTCTAGAGGAGCGAAAAGCGCCTCTTCTGTTTCTAAGAACACAGATTTTGTAGTTATCGGCGAAAATGCCGGCTCTAAAGCAACTAAAGCTGAAGAACTTAATCGGCCAATTCTTGACCGTGAAGGTTTCTTGGTTTTGCTCGAAAAAGGCCCAGAAGCAGCCAGGAAAATCGCTCGATAATTCGCCAGATTGCTCAGAGTTAGAATTGAGCAATGGCATCTATAACAAGAGCAGAAGTAGCTCATTTAGCGAAACTCGCAAGGCTCGCACTCTCCGAAGAAGAACTTGACCATTACGCAGGGCAGCTTGACGTAATTCTCGGCGCTGTCGCGCGAGTGAGTGAGGTAGTTAATGACTCAATCCCACCTACATCACACGCTGTTCCCGTAGTGAACGTTTTTCGTGAAGATGTTGTTAAGAGCACCTTCACATCTGAACAAGCTCTTAGCGGTGCACCTGCCAAAGAAGATGATCGCTTCCGAGTGCCAAGAATTTTGGATGAATCGTGACCAAAGAAATTATTCATTTATCAGCAAATGAAATTGCTTCATCAATTGCAAGTGGTGAGCTCTCAAGCGTTGAAGTAACTAATGCACATTTCGATCGAATTGAAAAGGTTGATGACAGAGTGCATGCGTTTTTGCACCTGACTAAAGAGAGCGCATTGAGTGATGCCGCAAGAGTAGACGCAAAACGTAAAGCTGGTGAAAAGCTTGGCCCACTTGCTGGTGTTCCACTCGCGTTAAAAGACATTCTTGCAATGAAGGGTGAGCCAACTACCTGCGGTTCAAAAATTCTAGAAAATTGGCGACCACCTTATGATGCAACAGTTGTAAAAAAACTTCGCGAGAACGACATCATTATTTTGGGTAAAACCAATATGGATGAATTCGCAATGGGTTCTTCTACAGAATATTCTGCATATGGGCCAACCAAGAATCCGTGGGATTTAGAAAGAATTCCTGGAGGATCGGGTGGTGGGTCTTCTGCAGCGCTTGCAGCATTTGAAGCTCCTTTAGCTATTGGCTCTGATACAGGTGGTTCAATCCGTCAGCCAGCGGCAGTAACTGGAACTGTTGGAGTTAAACCGACTTACGGTGGAGTTTCACGTTTCGGCGCTGTTGCACTTGCCTCCTCACTGGATCAAATCGGGCCTTGTGCTCGTACGGTTCTTGACACTGCACTTTTGCATCAGGCAATCGCCGGACATGATGAGAATGACTCAACATCCATTAATCAGCCAGTTCCAGATGTGGTTGCTGCTGCGTTAAAGGGCGACGTAAAAGGTGTGAAAATTGGATTGGTAAAGCAACTTGGTGGCGAGGGCTATCAAGCAGGCGTGCAACAACGATTCAAAGAAGCAGTTGAGATTCTCACTTCACTTGGAGCTGAGGTCCATGAAGTTTCCTGTCCGTCATTCGAGTATGCATTAGGCGCTTACTACTTGATTCTTCCATCTGAATGTTCTTCAAACTTAGCTAAGTTTGATGGAATGCGTTATGGCTTAAGAATTGGCGACAACGGAGAAAACGCTGTTGAACAAGTAATGTCGATGACTCGTGAAGCTGGCTTTGGGCCAGAAGTTAAGCGCCGAATCATGCTTGGGACATATGCGCTTTCAAGTGGATATTACGATGCATACTACGGATCCGCACAAAAAGTTAGAACACTTATTTCGCAAGACTTTGCGGCTGCTTTTGAAAAAGTTGATGTATTGATTTCACCAACAGCGCCAACCACAGCGTTCAAAATTGGTGACAAAGTTGATGATCCGCTTGCAATGTACCTAAATGACGTTGCAACAATCCCTGTAAACCTGGCGGGCAACGCTGCAATGTCTTTACCAATTGGTTTAGCACCAGAAGATGGACTTCCAGTCGGACTTCAAATCATGGCACCTGTGATGGGTGACGATCGCTTGTATAACGTTGGTGCCGCAATAGAAAAAGCGTTGGTTGATAAATGGGGACACTTGCTTATTGATGAGGTGCAAGCACTATGAGTTCTGTAGTTGAAGACGTTCTAGATTATGAAGACGCTATAGCCAAATTTGATCCTGTAATGGGCCTTGAAGTTCACGTTGAATTGAACACCAACTCAAAAATGTTCTGCGGATGCCCAACCGAATTCGGTGGAGAACCAAACACACATGTTTGCCCGGTTTGCCTCGGCCTTCCAGGAGCTCTTCCAGTTGTAAATGGCAAAGCGGTTGAGTCTGCAATTCGCATTGGTCTCGCGTTAAATTGCGAAATTGCAGAATGGTGCAGATTCGCTCGCAAGAATTACTTCTACCCAGACATGCCGAAGAATTTTCAAACTTCTCAGTATGACGAACCAATCGCATTTAATGGTTACTTGGATGTAGATGTTGAAACAGATGAGGGTGTAAAACAATTTCGTGTTGAAATTGAGCGCGCTCATATGGAAGAAGACACTGGCAAGGCTTCACACCAAGGTGGTTCAACAGGGCGTATCCATGGAGCGGATTACTCGCTGCTTGATTACAACCGAGCAGGCATTCCGCTAATTGAAATTGTTACTAAACCAATTGTTGGTGCTGGCAAATATGCACCAGAAGTTGCCCGTGCATATGTAACAGCGCTTCGTGATTTGTTGCGCGCACTAGGTGTAAGCGATGTTCGAATGGAACAAGGATCACTTCGTTGCGATGCGAATTTGTCATTGAGAAGATCTGCATCGGACAAATTCGGAACCCGAACAGAAACAAAGAACGTTAATTCACTTCGCTCTGTTGAGCGCGCAGTGCGTTACGAAATTACACGTCAAGGCGCGGCGATTGAAGATGGAAAAACTATTATTCAAGAAACTCGTCACTGGCATGAAGACACAGGCGTTACAACCTCAGGCCGCGTAAAAGAAGAAGCTGAGGATTATCGCTATTTCCCGGAGCCAGACTTAGTACCGATTGCACCTAGCCGTGAGTGGGTTGAAGAATTGCGTGCAACGCTACCTGAAAATCCTTCGGTCCGTAAGTCTCGTTTGCAGACTGAGTGGGGAATTAGTGACCACGATATGGCTTCGGTACTAAATGCTGGTGCGCTTGATTTGGTTGTTGCAACAATTGAAGCAGGTATTGATCAAAGCGCAGCACGTAAGTGGTGGTTGGGTGAACTAGCTCGAATTGGTAAAGAGCAGAGCATTGAACTTGCAGACTTAAATATCAAACCAATACAAATAGCAGAAGTTGAAAAACTGATTTCTACAGGAAAGCTAAACGACAAGTTAGCTCGCGAAGTTATAGCAGCAGTAGTTCATGGTGAAGGCGAACCAGAGCAAATCATCAGCGCTCGCGGTCTGGCAGTTGTTTCAGACGACTCAGCCCTACTTAAAGCTATAGATGAAGCTCTCGAAGCCGCACCAGACATCGCTGCGAAAATCAAAGACGGAAAAATTCAAGCCGCCGGTGCGATTGTTGGTTCGGTTATGAAAGCCACAAAAGGGCAAGCTGACGCCGCAAAGGTTCGCCAATTGTTATTTGAAAAACTAGGTGTTAAAGACGAAGCGAATTAAACGCTGCCTGTTATTGGATGGTTCGGATCTTTGTACTTAAGTCCTTCGGGAGTTATCCAAAGGACCGAACCATCTGGCATTAAGTCGTAATTCCAATCAAGATGCGTTTTCAAGTTATGGTGTCGCCTACATAAGGCCACCAGATTCTTTTCCGACGTATCTCCGCCATCTTCCCAAGCAATTGTGTGGTCTAGATCGGTTTTTTCAGCGGAACGTGAACAACCTGGCGCTCTGCACATCACATCTCGGGCTCGCACTTTCTGATCTAGCGCAACTGGTGGCCGGTATGTGTTCCGTCCGTAATCAATTAAGTTGCCGGTAGCTTTTTCAACGACAATTCGACGTAACCGGCTGCTCTCTGCAAGCTCCAGCACTTTACTAATTGTCACAAGTTCACCACTCGAACGAATCACGCCAGGTTCGTCATCTAAACCAAGCAAAGTCTCCAGCCCAACTACTACTTGAACTTCAGTTTCAACAGAGTTCTTTTCTCCACCACACATGATTGCAACGAATGCATCAGCAAGTTTTTGGTGCTCTGTAAATTCGCCACTTAAATCATTTGCGGCGCCTTTAACGATTGCCCAAACTTTCTCAGCATCAACACTTGGCAAATATGCATTGAGCCAAGCCATGCCTTCACTTACATGGGTGAGCTTCACCGTACGATTTCGGCATGCTCGCTCGAAGGCCTCTTCAAATTCCTCAGGTGCTAATGCTGCAACTGCTCGTCGAACAGTCCGCTTAAACTCATTTGCATTCTGATCAAGGATTCTCTTTGAAATACGATTGACAAAAACTTCTGATAATTCGCCACCAACATCTGGATCATTCAAATCAAAACGTTTCTTCGCGAATGCATCTGCCAAACCTTCGGCAGCAAGAAAAGCTTGATAGGAAGAAACTAAACCATCACTTAGGGACTGCAATATCTCCGGCAGCCGACCAACCAGAATCCGCGAGATGCCGACCTGTCGACGCGTCCACTCAGTGCTCCAGCGCATTGCAAAAGCAATTTCGTCTAACCCAACATCGCGAATGACTGCACCATTATTTATTCCAGTTACGTCTCGCGGCTGCAATCCTGCAATTCCAACGTGCGCTTTATGGCGCAAGGATTCAATGTGACGCGATGCACGTTCAATGTCAGCAAGCAACTCAATCGCATCATCGCCATCCAACTCGCTAATCCGAGCCACACGTAAATCTAGATCTTCAAAACCTTGCACACCTGCAAACTAAAACCTTCCCGCCAAACCAAAAACACAACCTCCAAATCTGTGCATATCCACCAAACTAACTTCACCTGTGCAAAACCTGCTCGGCAATACAATTCACCCATGACCGATATGAAGCCACGCAGTAGAGATGTAACAGACGGACTTGAGCGCTCAGCCGCCCGAGGAATGTTGCGCGCCGTAGGGATGGGCGATGCGGACTGGGTGAAACCACAAATCGGTATTGCCTCATCGTGGAACGAAATCACACCATGCAATCTCTCGCTTGCCCGTCTTGCGGAATCTGCAAAAGAAGGTGTTCACAAAGCAGGCGGCTACCCACTGCAGTTCGGCACTATCTCGGTTTCTGATGGCATTTCAATGGGTCACGAAGGCATGCACTTCTCACTCGTTAGCCGCGAAATCATTGCTGACTCAGTCGAAGCAGTTATGCAAGCTGAACGCCTCGACGGAATGGTCAACTTCGCTGGCTGCGACAAATCTCTGCCAGGTATGTTGATGGCAGCAGCTCGCATCGATGTTGCAAGTGTTTTTGTTTATGCCGGATCAATCCTTCCTGGCAACGTAACTTTGAGTGACGGATCAAATCGCGACGTCACCATCATCGATGCTTTCGAAGCTGTTGGCGCTTGCGCCCGCGGCTTAATGTCTCGTGAAGATGTTGACGCAATCGAACGTGCAATCTGTCCGGGCGAGGGCGCTTGCGGTGGTATGTACACCGCAAACACAATGGCATCCGCAGCCGAAGCGATGGGCATGTCATTGCCAGGTTCTGCAGCTCCTCCAGCTGTTGATCGACGTCGCGACGGATTCTCTATCGCATCAGGCGAAGCCGTTGTTAACTTGATTCGCCAAGGAATTACCACTCGCGACATCATCACCAAACAATCTTTAGAAAACGCAATCGCTGTAGTTATGGCATTCGGTGGATCAACCAACGCAGTGCTTCACCTTCTAGCAATTGCACATGAAGCTAAAGTTGATCTATCAATGGACGACTTCCACCGCATCGGTTCAAAAGTTCCACTACTTGCTGACGTAAAACCATTTGGCCGTTACGTAATGAGCGACGTCGACAAAGTTGGCGGCGTACCAGTTGTGATGAAAGCATTACTTGATGCAAAACTTCTTAATGGCGAGTGCTTAACAGTGACTGGCAAAACTCTTGCCGAAAACCTAAGCGAAATTGATTCACCAGATCCTGATGGTCAAATCTTGCACGCAATCGACAAAGCT
>JBDKLK010000060.1:0-7859 GCA_039795655.1 Actinomycetota bacterium | reverse complement strand
CGGTTTGCTTGACTGTGAATACAGTTGTTGAACCAGTAGGAACACCAGTAACTATGTAGCGACCAGTTAGTCCCGCTACGCCTTCGAATGAAACTACGTCTCCTTCGATTAGGTTGTGCGCTGCACTTGCGGTAACTACAACTTGGTTTACGCCGATTGCAACGCCACCGTTTGCGTAGTTAGTTTCAGCCAGGTTGTCTAGGTCAACGCCGAAAGTAAATGCAGTGGTTGAACCAACAGCACTTATTGTTGCGGTTCCATTGATTGCAGCCAAGTCGATAGTTACTGAGTTGGCATCAGTTACTGAACCGAATCCACTCAAAGTGACCTTGTCGCCAATTTTCACGTTGTGTACTGCAGCAGTCGTGATAGTTAGCTGACCTTCAACGATCTTAACTTTTGAAGTCGCAACAGGAGTTGCACCTTTGACTGCAGAAACGATTGCTTTATCTGCCATTGCAGTACGAACTGCGTAGTCAGTTGCAATACCAGTGCCTGAATTCAAAACCTTCGTTACATAGCGAAGACCGTTTGTTAAACCTGCACGCTTGTACCAGTTACCTGTTTTTGTCTTTGTACCTTTGTAAACGAAAAGCTGGCTGGAGGTTGAATCTCCATCTTCACCAAGAACAGCAACGGTTGATTTCTTGGTTGCCTTCACATCTGCAATACCAACGTTTTCTGCAGCGCCAAGGCCAAGAGCAGGAAGTTGAACCAGTTGCTTAGTTTTGATGTTCAAACCGAACGCACGTGATTCGTCAGAACCTTCTTCACCAGTCAAGAAAACTGTGTCTTTAGTTCCATACTGTGCTTTTTTGGTCTTGTAGAACAATCCACCGGCATCAATCAAAGTTGCTGAACAGAAACGGTTCAAAGCTTTTGAGTGATTTGGGGTGTTGTAAGCATCAACATTTGGAGCATCTACTGGTGCTTCTGGGTTCTTGCCATATTTTCCAGTTGTGTAGTCGTACCAAACAGCGTTTTTGATTGCGTTTGAAATTTTTACGATTTCGCCAGTTGTTGGGTTGAAACGAATTGCAGTTACGTTTGAACCAAAGCCACCGTACTGACGTTCTACGATTGAAATGAATGAATCGGAAGCTGACAATTCATGGTTAACATAAATTGTGACGGTGCCATCGCTATTGCGAACTGCACCCATTCCGTCTGGAACACCTTCCCAAGTAAGACCAGCTTGATCGCCAGCGGCAAGAACTTGCTCGATGGTTGCGGCATTGTTGGTGGATTCCATGTAGGTCAAAGCATCATCAGCCATTGCTGGATTGACGGTTAACGCACTAATAACGGCTGCAACGACTGCAACTTTGCCAAGTGCTGAACGCTTACGAAGCGCCATAATAGAGAGATCCTCTCGCTAAACCCATTGTTGGGATGGCAGAAGATTGGCATTCGATGGTTAACAACAAACAAACTTAATTAGAGTTCTAGGTGCCAACTTATGTAATAGTTAAAGTTAAAAGGTAAACAAAATGCTGGCCTACCGAAACCGATAGACCAGCATTTAGGTTTTAGTTACTTGATTTTTGTGCCGGTTGAACGAAGGTCTTCGCAAGCCTGGGTCACACGAGCAGCCATTCCAGCTTCAGCTAGTTTGCCGTATGCACGTGGGTCGTAAAGCTTCTTGTTTCCAACTTCGCCATCAATCTTCAAAACGCCATCGTAGTTTTTGAAAACGTGATCAACGATTGGACGAGTGAATGCGTATTGGGTGTCAGTGTCGATGTTCATCTTCACTGTGCCGTAGTCAAGAGCTTCGCGAATTTCAGAAAGTAAAGAACCTGAACCACCGTGGAATACAAGATCGAATGGTTTTTCTTTTCCGTATTTTTCGCCAACAGTCTTTTGCAAAGTATCAAGAATTGATGGAGTCAAAACAACGTTACCTGGCTTGTAAACGCCGTGCACGTTGCCGAAGGTTGCAGCAACCATGTAACGACCGCGTTCACCAAGTCCAAGTTTTTCTGCTGTTGCTAGTGCATCTTCTGGGGTTGAGAAGAGTTTTGCATCGTGCTTTGCTTCGATGCCGTCTTCTTCGCCACCAACAACACCGATCTCAATTTCAAGAATGATGTTTGCAGCTGCACACTTATCTAGCAATTCTTCAGCGATATCCAAGTTCTGGGTCATTGGAACTGCTGAACCATCCCACATGTGTGATTGGAATAATGGAAGTTGACCATTCTTCACGCGAGCCGCACTGACATCAATCAGTGGACGCATGTAGCCATCAAGTTTTTCTAGTGGGCAGTGGTCAGTGTGTAGTGCGATTTGTACGTCGTACTTTTCAGCAACAACGTATGCAAATTCTGCAAGCGCACGTGCACCAAGCACCATGTCTTTTACGCGTTGACCTGAAGCGAATTCAGCGCCGCCCCAAGAAAATTGGACGATACCGTCTGATTCAGCTTCTGCGAAACCGCGGATTGCAGCAACAATGCTGTTTGATGAAGTGACGTTGATTGCTGGATAAGCAAAACGACCGGCTTTCGCGCGGTCCAACATTTCACGGTAGATCTCGGGGGTTGCGATAGGCATATCGACTCCTAAGCGGTGGGAACGCCCGCAACTCGCGGACACTTGCACATTCTCCCACGCAGGGTTGGTCAGCGGAACGCCCCCTAGTTAGAGGCTTCGATACCGCGGAGATTCCTAATATCTCGGTTGAAAAGGCTCAAAGTGACCATAAATGTGACGATAACTCCGCCACCGATTAGCACAGGTTGCGGTCCATAGGCCTCAGCAAGTGGACCAGCAATGGCTAGGCCAACTGGGCCGAAAAGCACCGATCCGAATGCGTCATAAGCCGCTACTCGGCCAATCGATTCTTTGGGGATATTTGATTGCAGCGCGGTTGACCACCAAATCCAAGTCAACTCAAGACCGATTCCCATCAAAATCATTGCGCCAAAAAGCACGGGAAGTGGAGCAGGTGCAGAAAGCAAAAACATATAGAAACCGATTGGGTAAACCGAAAGCATCATCATGACCATTGGTCGATCTGGTCGCCACTTTGTTCCGATCACTGCACCAAGTAGAAGACCAATGCCTTCCATACTGATTAGCTGCGACCAAGTTACTGCGCCATCAAAATAATCTTTTGCAACCAGTGGACCTAGAACTCCATCAGTTGCGCGCATTGCCATCACGATAAATGTGAAACATGCAACCACAACCACTACCCACTTGTACGACCAGAAAACTTTCCAACCGTCGTGCAGTTCCTTTAAAACAGATTCGCTTTCAGTTGCACGAGATGACGTGTGACGCAAAGTCCAAACGATTGCACCTGCAACTAAAAATGTCGTGGCGTCAACGGCAATTGCGAAAGCACCTGAAACTTGTGAAACCAAAAAACCACCAGCTGCTGCACCAAAAATCATCGCAGCATTGCTACCGAAGGAAATGTAAGAGTTTGCGGTTTGCAAAAACTCTTCTTCAATTAAGTCTGCTGGTAGCCCTGGATATGCCGGATACCAAAGTGCATTAAGTACACCGGAAATAGCAGAAAGAATGACCAAATAAAGAATTGGTGGATTGCCCTCGAAAACGTTTCCTGGCCAAAACAAATAGGCCATTGTGAAAACCACAAAACTCAAAATGATGTCCATGACCGCAATCATTCGAGCGCGACCCATTCGGTCTGCATACACACCACCAAATGGCAACATAAGGACTAGTGGGATGGCTTGCGCTGTTAGTACCAAACTTAAAGTGCTTGCAGTTCCGTCTTTCAAATCAAAAATGGAGAATGCGAGTGCAGTCGGCGCCATGCCGTTTCCGAAGTTTGAAATAGTGCGCGCGAGAAGTAACCGACGAAACTTCGCCTGACCAAGCACGACTTTGTGCTGACTTTTCATTTCACTTCTCTCAGTTCACGTTTTGATCAAAAACGTGGCGCCTAATCCATGCGTGCATCGCGATTGCGGCTGCCGCCCCCGCGTTGATGGATCTAGTAGAGCCAAATTGTGCAATAGAAAGGCAAGAAGTTACTAATTCACTCGCAGCAGGTGAGAGCCCTTTGCCTTCTTGACCAAACAAAAGCACACATTCGCGTGGCAAATCAAAAGTTTCAATTGGCACCGAACCAGGCAAATTGTCGATGCCAATTACTTCGATATTTTTTGATTTTGCCCAAGCACCAAAACTTTCAATATCTTCGTGATGCGTCACATGTTGATAGCGGTCTGTAACCATTGCGCCACGACGATTCCATCTGCGTTTTCCGATGATGTGAACTTCTTTCGCCATGAACGCGTTTGCGGAACGAACTATGGAACCGATATTCATATCGTGTTCGAGATTTTCAATCGCGACGTGAAATGTATGACGCTTTTTGTCGAGATCAGCGATGATTGCATCCATAGTCCAATAGCGATATTCATCAATCACATTACGACGATCCCCATTTGCTAATAGCTCTGGATCAAAATGCGATTCCTTTGGCAATTCACCAATCCACGGACCAACACCGACCGTGGTGTCTGGGTCATCGTGTTGTTCGATTGGCTGGTCTTGCTCGCTCATGAGTACAGCCTAGGCTTTGGGCGTGCATTTAATCGCAGCTGCTCTAGATAGTCCGCTCTCCGACTTCTTGAATAAATCAGGGCCATTCCTCTTTTATCTTGTGGTTTGGGCTTTAGTTTTTGCAGGCACTGGTTTATTAATCGGCGTTTTTGTGCCATTCGTAACTGGTGATTCGCTTTTGTTTGCCGCGGGTTTAATTGCTGCAACCACCGACAACGTAAATATTGCAGTTCTCGCTGTTGGGGTTGGCATCGCAGCATTCCTAGGTGACCAAGTTGGATTTGTTTTGGGTCGACATTTCGGTAGACCTTATCTCGACAAACGCAAGAGCCCACTAGTTGCGAAATGGGTAGCGCATACAGAAGCTTTCTATGAAAAATGGGGATGGAGTGCGGTTGTGGTTGCGCGCTTTATGCCGTGGATGAGATCACTTATTCCACCAGTAGCTGGAATCGCCAGAATGAATTACTACAAATTCTTATCAGCGAATTTTGTTGGTGCAATTGTCTGGGGGACTGGAATGTCATTCGTGGGATATTTCGCTGCACAAAACGAATCCGTGAAATCAGTTGCGTATGTAATCGGATTTGGATTTATTACTGCTTCAATTGTCGCAGGATATTTGAGTTGGAAACGGGATCGGGAAACTAAATGAGTTTGATTGCACTGCTACCAGATTGGCTGAGCGCTGAAGGTTTGTTCGAAGCATTAGGGCCATGGGCTCTAGTTGGTTTCACTCTGGTGATTTTTCTTGAATGCGCAATCTTCGTCGGCATGTTTTTCCCTGGCGACTCTCTCCTCTTCTTGACAGGTTTGTTAGTTACAACTGGACAAATGACAGAACCGCTGTGGCTAGTAATTGCAATTCTTTACATAGCTGCGGTTGCTGGAAATATCGTTGGCTACCAATTGGGATATGCAATTGGACCGAAACTTTTCAATCGCCCAAACTCAAAACTTCTACATCCCGAATACATCAAAAAGACTGAAGAGTTTTTTGAGAAGCATGGTCCGCGAGCAATCATTCTCGCAAGATTCGTACCAATCATCCGCACACTAATTACTGCTACTGCCGGTATCGGAAAAATGAATCGCCGTGAATTCATTATTTATTCTGCAGTAGGTGCCGTCGCCTGGGTAGTTGGAATCACTCTACTTGGCAGTGCGCTTGGCCATAACGAATTTGTTAAAGCAAATCTAGAAGTAATTTTGTTGAGCTTTGTAGTGCTAAGTGCAGTTCCAATTGGACTGGAAATTCTTCGTCACCGCAAAATGACTAGATAGTTTTACAAACCTAAATCTTGCAGGGTATAAGCCGCTAAGTATTTGTGACCGGCTTCTTCAATCTTTGCACCAGCTCCGCGATCCACAATAACTGCTACGGCAACCACAATCGCACCTTCAGCTTCTAATGCTTCTACTGCAGTAAGAACTGAACCGCCAGTAGTTGAAGTATCTTCGACCGCAAGTACTCGGCGCCCTTTTACATCTGGACCTTCAATGCGGCGCTGCAAGCCATGAGCTTTTTCACTTTTGCGAACCACAAATGCGTCCAACTTGCGACCGCGACGGCTAGCCGCGTGCAACATAGCGGTTGCAACAGGATCTGCGCCAAGTGTCAGGCCACCTACTGCATCAAATTCAAAATCTGCACAAAGATCTAGCATCACATCACCAACAAGTGGTGCAGCAACTGAATCAAGAGTTACCCGACGAAGATCAACGTAATAGTCAGCTTCTTTGCCGCTAGACAAAATAACTTTGCCGTGAACAACTGCTTTATTGATGATTTCTTCGCGGAGTGAGGATTTTGAGTCAGTCATGCGGCAAGCCTAGTCATCGGAGTTTGCTTCTAAAGTGCGTCTATGGGAATTTTGGCTCTAAGTACCAAGGAAGTGAATCTCCCCTGGGCGCAAACAATCCACTTTGATTCAGACGCAGCTGACTACATGCAGGTTTCAGCTATCTGTAAGGCAATTGAGATTGGAGATTCCCGCGGGAGTCATGTTGTTGCCTTCAAAGGAATAGCTCGTCACCTTCCCGCTCTTCAAGTCTATTTTCGAACCAACCATTTTCGGGTTCTTTCGTATGTCTGCATTGATGAATTACCGACAGGCAAATTTGTTGAATGGCCAGATGCGCCGGTTGTTTATGTCGACACAACTAACAACGAAGAAAACTTAAATATCGCGAGACTGCGAAACTGGCAGATTGTTAGCACTAATACTGAAGAACTGCAGTCGGCAATTACTTCTTGCGTCGAACTTTACGAATAAGTTGCCGCGGTACATACTTTGAGAAAATCACAAACAGTTTGTACCGCAAACTAGGTATTGAAATCACTTTTCCTTTTTTATGATCTTCCCAACCAGTTTTCACAACATACTTTGCATCAAGCCATAGCCAACTAGGAATTTCAGTTTTGTCGAAGTCGGCGCGAGCATGGAATTCGGTATGTGTAAATCCTGGGCAAAGTGCTGAAACTCGAACGCCGTATTTATTGACTTCCTCTGCTAATGATTCAGCAAAATTGGTTGCCCATGCTTTTGCTGACGAATAAGTACCACTCGCAACAAAGCTTGCAACTGAAGAAACAATGACGATGTCGCCACCAGCGTTTTTACGCATCTGTGCCGCCGCAGCGTGTGACAGTCGCAACACTGCAGTCACTAAAACATCTAACATAGATTTCTCTGCTGCGTAATTACCATTAGAAATACTTTGGTTAACACTAAAGCCAGCGTTGTTTATGAGAACTTCAATTCGATTCTTATCTTCAGAAATTCTTTTGGCAACTAATTCAAGATCTTTCTTCTTAGAAAGATCCGCGACTAGAACTTCACATTTGATGTTGTGTTTCTTCTTTAGTTCTTTTGCGATTTCTTTTAGGCGTTGTTCATTCCGAGCCACCAATACCAGATTATGTTTTTTGCTAGCGAGTAATTCGCAAAACTCATAACCAATTCCTGCTGTTGCACCAGTGACTAGTGCCCACTTATTCATACTTTTCGATGCCATAACTAACGACGCCTTTGTGGACGCCAGACAACGAGTGCGGTCGATGAAGCCTGCTTTGTAACTTCATCTAGTCGTTGGCGCAAACGAAGGTTCTCTTCTTCTAGCGCCATGATGCGTTGAATGCCGGCAAGGTTGACACCTTCGGCAGTTAGTAATGCAACTTCTTTCAATCTTGCAATGTCACGCAATGAATACAAACGGGTTCGACCATCAGTTCGTCCTGGACTTACTAATCCCAAGCGGTCGTATTGGCGCAAAGTCTGGGGATGCAGATTTGCGATTTGAGAAGCGACCGT
>JBDKLK010000059.1:0-7969 GCA_039795655.1 Actinomycetota bacterium | reverse complement strand
GGATGCGTTCTATGCGAGTGTGGAACTCATCGAAAGACCAGAGCTAATCGGCAAACCTGTAATCATTGGTGGTTCAGGTGGTCGCGGAGTAGTCCTAAGTGCAACTTACGAAGCTAGAGCAATGGGCGTTCATGCAGCGATGCCAATGAGCACAGCAAAACGACTTGCGCCATCAGCAACGGTGATTTCGCCAAGCCATCACAAATACAGCGAAGTTAGTGATGCGGTTATGGAAATCTTTTCCGAAATCACTCCAGAAGTCGAAGCGATTTCACTAGATGAAGCATTCTTGGATGTCAGTGGTGCAAAACGAAGATTGGGTACACCAACTTTCATTGCTGAACATATTCGAGCTCGAGTTGAAGAAGAACAAAAAATCACTTGCTCAGTTGGAATTGCATCAAACAAATTCTTAGCGAAACTTGCATCAACTGCAATCAAACCAAACGGATGTTTATTAGTGCCACCAGACCGTGTGATTGATTTCTTGCATCCGTTACCAGTTGCAGCACTTTGGGGAGTTGGACCAAAAACTGAAGAGCAGTTGTTGCGGTTGGGATTGCGGACTGTTGCAGATGTTGCAAACACCCCCGTTGGCACACTTGAACGTGCACTTGGTTTTGGAATGGCGCATCACCTAGCCGAACTTTCTTGGGGAAGAGATGATCGAATGGTGATTAGCGAAGGTCGTGAAAAATCTATTAGTAACGAAGTCACATTCCACCACGACATTGATGAACACGAAGAACTACTTAAACAGCTTCTTGAACTTTCTGAACAAGTCGCCAAAAGACTGCGTCAACAATCGCTGGCAGGTTACACAGTTAGTTTGAAACTTCGATACAGCGATTTCAAAACCATTACTCGTTCCCAAAAATTAGACAGAGCTGTCGACACTTCCTTTGAGATTTACACAACTATCAAGAGGCTTTTTGATGAGTTGCGTTTGCAGCGGGTGCGGGTGCGACTTGTCGGGGTAAAAGTTGATGGCTTAGTGGCGAGCTCAGAAGTCTGGGCGCAACTTGAACTTGGACTACCTGAAGTAGCCTGGCAAAAAGCCGAGCGAGCTATGGATAAAGCCAGTGATCGATTCGGAGATGGGGCAATTCGCCCAGCGCGTCTAGTGGCACCAGATGACAACTAACCGCCAGTGATTTATTCTTCGCAGAGGAGGAAATATGTCGCTATCTGACCGTGAACAACGGATGCTAGATGAGATGGAACGTCAGCTATACGCTGAAGATCCGCGCTTTGCCTCCAATCTTGCAAAGCAATCCGCACCACTTAACAAGCGAAATGGCCTAGCGGCACTTTTGACCTTGGCAGGTGTGCTTTCGATTGCAGCCGGTGTTTCGATGAACCTGCCGCTAGTTGGTGTAGCCGGTTTCTTGGCAGCCCTATTTGGTCTCTACGAAATCATCATGTCGGCAGCCCGTAAAGGGGGGAGTGCCACAAATAAAAAGGCTCCTGCAAAGAACAAAACCTCTATTTCTAAGCGAGCCGAAGAGAGATTTCGCCGCCGCCGAGAGGGCGATTTCTAAATAATTCGCTGAATTTTCAACTCCATTAATCCCACTAGATAAATCTGGTGGGATTTTTTATGTCTTGTGGACGAGATCGAAAGGAGAGAGGCCTTGGGGAAGGGCGGGGAGAAAAACCCCAAAAAAGTGAGAAAAGTGGGGGAAAATGGTTGCAAATGGAGGAAAGTGGAGTAAAGTGCCGCCAGGTTGAGAGTGGGGAAGCTCTCAAATGAGGAAAGTGGAGGGCCAGATGTTTTTAGGCACGCACACCCCACGCCTCGATGAGAAATCCCGCTTGGTGCTTCCAGCCAAATTCCGCGAACAACTTTCCACAGGTCTTGTGATCACAAAAGGGCAGGAACACTGCCTAGTGGTTTGGCCGATTGCCGAATTTGATGACTACGTCAAACGCCTACGAGCAGCTGCCCAAACCAGCAGCAAAGTCCGTGGCTTCACGCGAATTTTCCTTTCCAGCGTTTCTGATGAACAGCCAGACAAACAAGGCCGAGTCACTTTGCCTCCCGAGCTTCGTGAATACGCCAACCTTGATCGCGACTGCATCGTCATTGGTGCTGATACCCGCATTGAAATCTGGGACAAGAAGTCGTGGGAAAACTATCTCGCGAATTTCGAGCCTGGTTTCGCAGATTTCGATGGGGAGGTATTCCCAAACATTTAGCCAAATAAATCCGCAAGTCTGTAAATGAGTTGCGGCCTGCTACCGAACCCGGCATCACTTCCCCGATACCGGACTCGGTGGCGGACCGAAATTCATCTGCAAAACAAATTCAGAGAGGTCGAAATAGTGAAGCAAGCAAATCCGCCAAAGCATGTGCCTGTCATGCTTGAGCGTTGCATTACCTTGCTTGCACCGGCTATTTCGCGCCCAAATGCTGTCGTACTAGATGCAACACTCGGTTTAGCCGGTCACAGCCTTGCAATGCTTGAACAGTTTCCAAATCTTCGACTTGTTGGTATTGATCGCGATGAAAATGCATTAGCAATCTCTCGCGAAAGACTTGCAGCACATTCAAGCCGGATCACTTTGGTGCATGCGGTTTATGACGAAATCAGTGATGTGCTTGCTGAGCTTGGCATTCCAGCCGTTGATGGTGTGCTGTTTGATCTTGGAGTTTCTTCTATGCAACTCGATGTTGCTGAACGTGGTTTTTCATACAACCAGGATTCTCCACTCGATATGCGAATGAACAATCAAGACAATAAGACCGCGGCAGAAATTCTGAATACTTATTCGCACGGTGAATTGGCTCGGATTATTTCGCATTTTGGTGAAGAAAAATTCGCCGGCAAAATTGCGAGTGCGATTATTAAAGCTCGCGAAGTGTCACCGATTCAAACTTCGGTTGAATTGGTTGAGCTAATAAAGTCTGCAATTCCGGCTGCTGCTCGTCGCACTGGTGGAAATCCAGCTAAGCGAACTTTCCAGGCTTTGAGAATTGAAGTTAATTCAGAACTCAGCGTGCTTGAACGTGCGATGCCACAAGCATTGTCAGCGTTGAATGCAGGTGGGCGAGTAGTCGTTTTGTCCTACCACTCGCTTGAAGACAAAATTGTCAAAGATGCTTTTGCAAAAGTTTCAACTTCTTCCACTCCAATTGATTTACCTATTGATCCAGTACAACCAGATTTCAAACTTCTTGTTCGTGGAAATGAAAAGCCGACCGATGATGAAGTTGCTGAAAATCCGCGGGCTCGTTCTGTCCGTCTACGTGCCATCGAAAAGGTGGTGGCAGCTTGAGCGTTCTAGACGATTTTTTGCCTAACGTTAAAAGCCTTGGCGAAATCAAACCTATTGCAGGTATCAAACCTTCTCTCGATTTGATCAAAACTGCTGGAAACAGATTAGGTTCACTTGGGTTTCGTGCGATTGTTGTTGGACTTTTGAGTTTGATCGTGATTGCGCAACTATTTTTGCAAACCATGATTTCGCAAGGGGCATTCACTGAACAACAAATGATGCTTGATGTGCGAACATCTTCGGCTCAGGTTCAAGCTCTCGAGCAACAGGTGAGTGTGATGGCGGCTCCTGCAACTTTGGCCAAACGCGCTGAAAATCTTGGAATGGTAATGATGACTACTCCAGTTTTCTTGAGCATTGAAGATGGTCAGATTCTCGGAAAGCCAGTTGCTGCACAATCTTGGAATACCACCACAAATAATGTGCAGACAATGGATCACTCAACCATCGCTCTTACAAAGAGTGGTGGCGGTCAATTACAGACTTCTCAAATCTTGACTGATGATGCGGCTTTTCTGGTGAGTGGTGATTGATGTCAACGCGTACCTCGAATCGCCCTGACTTTGAGTTAACAGATTCACAATATAGAACTGATCGTTTAACAAGCCGCGTAAAAGCGATGCGACTTCTAGCTGTTATCGTATTTGTGATACTCGCAGCGCCTCTTGCTTTCGTTCAATCTTTTGTTGCGCCGGACGATGTTCTGAAAATGGCTGGTAACACAACTCAAACTGTTGAAGTGCCTGCTGTGCGTGGTGCTATCTATGACCGCAACGGTCAGATCATGGCTGTCACAGTTGATGCTCGTAACGTGATTGCTGATCAAACTCTTGTTACTGATCCTGTAGGCGAAGCTCGCAAATTAGCGAACTTGCTTGATCTTGATCCTGCAGATTTAGCTCTAAAACTAAATGGTGATCGTCGATACATTCGACTCAAGATGAATGTAACCCCAACAACGTGGGACCAAATCGAAACTCTTGGACTTCCAGGAATTTACAGTGAAAGAAGCCAAGCAAGGTCTTATCCAGAAGGTCAGCTAGGTGCAAATGTTCTTGGTTACGTGAATTCAGATGGAGTCGGTGTCGGTGGAATTGAATTGATGATGAATTCGATTCTTTCTGGAACTGACGGTAGTCGCACTTTTGCAGTAGTGCCTGGAGTTTCAACAGCTGATCAAAGTTTCACTGAAGCAATAGATGGCACAAACGTGCAATTAACTATCGATCGAGATTTGCAATGGGTTGCTCAGGAAGCAATTGCCCAACAAGTTAAGAAAACTGGTGCAGCAAGCGGCAGTGTGATTGTTATGGATCCACAAACTGGTGAGATTTTGGCAATGGCAACAGCACCTACTTTTGATCCAAACGATTTGAACTCTTCAAGTGAGCGAAACTTAGGTAATCGAATTCTGACAAACGTTTATGAGCCAGGTAGCATCGGTAAAACCATCACCATGGCAACAGCAATGAACGATGGTGGAATGTCTCCAACCTCAAAAATGATTATTCCTGCAAAACTAAAGCGTGCAGACAAAACCTTTAGAGATCACGATCCGCATGGCCGTTTGAAACTCACTTTGACAGGCGTACTAGCGGTTTCGTCAAATATTGGCTCAATCATGGCAGCTGAAAAAGTTTCAGACACTGTGCTTTACAACGCATTGAAAGCTTTTGGTATTGGTCAACCTTCTGGCCTTGATTTTCCAGGCGAGAGCACTGGAAGACTTCCAAATCCAGACAATGGAGAGTGGTCAGGAACCACAAAGCCAACTCTTGCCTTTGGTCAGGGTTACAGCGTTAATGCTCTTCAAGCCACCAGCATCTTTGCAACTTTTGCAAATAACGGAATCCGGGTTCAGCCGAGAATCATTTCTGGATACACAGATAAAGATGGTCGTTTCGAAAATGCTCCGGGTTCGGAATCACATCGAGTGGTTTCAGATCAGGTTGCAAAAGACGTCCGTTTAATGATGGAAAGTGTGGTTTCTGCAGAAGGTACTGCGCCGTTAGCAAAAATTAAGGGTTACCGCATCGCTGGTAAAACCGGTACAGCTTCTTACTACGACGCCAAACGTGGGAAGTATTCAGGTTATGTAGCTTCCTTCATTGGTATGGCTCCAGCAGATAAACCAGAACTAGTGGTTTCGGTCGTTCTCGAGAGGCCAGTGAACGGTCACTACGGTGGAGAAGTTGCCGCACCGATCTTCAAGAAGGTAATGACTTACGCATTGCAACGTTACCGAATTTTGCCAACCGAAAAATTGGCTAAGCCGCTACCGCTGGATTGGTGATCTGCCGTGATTCCAAAAGTGACTGCCACGGACTTGAATCAATTGTTGAGCAAAGCGAATCTGCCGACCACAAATTCAAACTTAAAAATCACTGGTATCACTCACGATCATCGCAAAGTTCAACCAGGCTTTATTTTTGCAGCAGTTCCAGGTTTCAAGAAGCACGGAATTGAATATGCTGCCGAAGCTTTTGCGCTAGGAGCGGTTGCGGTACTGACAGACGCTGTTGGACAAAAGCTCGCACCGGAAAACCTAGTCGTAATTGTGAGTGACGACGTTCGCCACGATATGGCGATTTTGGCACGTTGGATATTTGAAGATGCCCAAAGCAAATTAATGACCGTTGGTGTCACTGGAACAAATGGCAAAACCACTACATCCAACTTAATTGCAAATGGTTTTGAAAGTGTTCAACAAAATCCTTTGCTGATTGGCACAATCGGTATTACGTTAAAAGATGAGTCAATTTCAAGTAGTCGAACCACACCCGAATCAACAGACTTACATGCAATTCTTCTTGCTGCGCACCAAAATGGCGCTAACAGTTTGGTGATGGAAGTTTCATCGCACGCGTTATCGCTAGGCCGAGTAGACGGTATCAAGTACGAAGTAGCTGTTTTTACAGGCTTAACTCAAGATCACTTAGATTTTCACGCAGATATGAATGACTATTTTTCTGCAAAAGCGAAGCTTTTCACCAAGGAACGTGCGTCAAACGCTGTTGTTTGTATCGATGATGCCTGGGGGCTTCAACTTAGAGATGTTGCAGAAATACCTGTAACCACTTACGCAGTCATCAATCCGAATGCAGACTGGACCGCTAAGGAAGTCTCGGTCCAAGAAGATGGCCGAACAAGTTTCACAGCTGTACATTCCAATATCGAAATAAGAGTTGTGCTTGCAATTCCAGGCGATTTCAATATCGCAAACGCATTGGCCGCAATCGCCACTGCAGACATATTGAAACTGGATTTACACAAATTTGTTTCGGGCTTTGGTGATATCAAGGTTCCAGGTCGACTTGAAAGGGTTGAATCGGGCCAAGATTTCGTTGCGCTGGTTGATTACGCACATTCTCCAGATGCCGTTGCGCGTGCAATTAAAGTGGCACGAACTTGCACCAATGGCAAAGTAATCGCAGTCCTTGGATGTGGAGGAGACCGTGATCCTCATAAGCGAATTCCAATGGGTGAGAACGCATCGAATAATGCTGATGTAGTTATTGTGACTGATGACAATCCACGTACCGAAGATGCTGCGGCAATCCGCTCCGAAGTTTTAGTTGGTGCGAGTAATGGCACGGCAGAAATCCAAGAAATCGGTAATCGCCTAGAAGCTATCCATTTTGCGGTTAGCGCTGCAAACCCAGGCGATTGTTTAATCTTGTTAGGCAAAGGCCACGAAACCGGTCAAGAAATTAATGGAGTTGTATTTCCGTTTGATGATCGACTTGTATTGGCAGAAGCTATTCGTGCGAGGATGACATGAAATACTCACTTGCCGAATTAGGTCAGGCCTCCAACGCAAGAATTGAATACATCGACGCTGCTACTGAGTTTGTGACTGGAATTCAAACAGATTCTCGCAAGGTAGTTGAAGGGGATCTATTTGTAGCAATTAAAGGTGAGAAATTTGATGGCCATGATTTTATTGAAGAGGCTTTCGAAAATGGCGCAGTGGCTGCGATGGTTTCGACTCCAATCGAAGAACTCAGCTTGCTTGTCGAAGACACTTTGGTTGGGCTTGGAAAGCTAGCTAAATACCATCGCCATAATTTGAACGCCAAAGTGATTGGTATTACGGGCTCAAGTGGAAAAACTTCCACGAAAGATTTGTTAGCAGCCACCCTTGCGCAATTTGGCAAAACCATTGCTCCTTCTGGCTCATTCAATAACGAAATTGGTTTACCTAACACAATTCTCAGCGCTAATGATTCAACTGAGTTCTTGGTCCTGGAAATGGGAATGCGCGGTCTTGGGCACATCGATTACCTTTGCGAAATATCCGCACCTGATGTAGCAGCGGTTCTTAATGTTGGTTCAGCCCACATGGAATTGCTAGGTTCGCGAGAAGCAATCGCAACTGCCAAAGGTGAAATCTTTTCTCGACTGACCAATTCAGGAACAGCAGTTTTACTCAACGATGATCCAGTAGTTGCAAACCTATCTATTCCAAACTCGGTCAAACGAATTAGCTTTGGTCAAAACGAATCTTCAGATCTGCGAATTGCGGATCTGAACCTTGACTCAAGTGCACATCCAAGTTTCAAGGCCCTTTATGGAGAACAAACAGCAGACTTGAAATTAAATTCAGTCGGAGAACATCAAGCAATGAATGCAGCGGCTGTGATTGCTATCTGTGTTGGACTCGGTCTTGATTTCCAAGAAGTCTGCAAAG
>JBDKLK010000058.1:0-8154 GCA_039795655.1 Actinomycetota bacterium | reverse complement strand
AGTCTGGCAGATTCACAAATTTGTAAGCCAGCGCAGAAGTTGGTAAATCAGAAACCACATCACCAGAAAGTTCGTAGTGGTAGCCAGCCCAAAATCCATAGTAGCCGTACATCATTTTGGAATCTTCACGGGAAAGGGCGCTATCAGATGCTTGACCATTTGCTTGATTTTGTGCTTCACCAAAAACCAAGCGATCAGGCGTTGCAGACATCGAACCTGAGATCACTGGTCCACCGAAGCCAATAACCAACAGCGCTGCGGCAGCTGCTGAGACAGCTTTACGGCGCTTAGTCCATTTTGAGATTGGGATGACATTTGCAGGTTGAGCGCTCATTGCCTGTTCAAGTAGTTCGCGGTGTTCCTGAGCATCGCGCGGTTCGATATGCGCGGCAGGATCATTGCTGCGGAGCTTGTGTTCAAATTCTTCGTGATTCATGATCACTCCTAAATTGGTAGGTCTAGTTAGGGAGTGTGTTTTAGGAAGGGTTTCTTTCCAAATAATTTGAAATTTTTTTCCGGGCTTTGTTGAGGCGGATGCTCACTGCATTTGGGCTGATACCCAAGACCAAAGAAATCTGATTTGGCTTGAGGTCTTCCCATACTGTCAAAATCATTACTTCGCGTTCGCTCGCGTTGAGCACATCAAAGATTTCGCTGACTTCTTCATTTATAAGCACCAAAGCATCTGCCGCTAACGAGCTGATTTCTTCTGGATCTAGCGTTGAGCCATATTTTCTACGCACATCCGTTTTGCGAATGTGGTTTGCAAGCACGTGGCGGCTGATTTGGAACAGCCACGGAAGTTTGTAGGTTTCATCATTCGGGGCAGATTCCCGTCGAGACCAAGCAATGGACCAAACATCCATCTCGATGTCATCAGGAGAAGAAATCGCAATATCCAAACCGTTTGAGCGTCGCCAAAGAAATCCGCGAACGGAATGCGAGTATGAGTTGAACATCTGTTCAAACTCAATCTTTTCCATTGCAGCTCCATATTATTGATTAGCGACGTTGGGTAGTGTGTCAGCAAGAATGAATCTTTCCAAGAGAATTTAGACTTATGAAAGACAATGATTGGTAAAGATATGACTGAATCGAAAATGCACGTTAGTGCTGCAGTGATTTTTCGGGGAAGCGGCAGCGCTGCTCAGATATTGAGTTGCCGCCGTACAGAACCTGAACATCTAAAAGGCGGCTGGGAATTTGCCGGGGGTGGAGTTGATGAAGGCGAAACTCCACTAGCAGCTGTGCACCGTGAAATTCGCGAAGAACTCACAGTCGAAATTGATGTTTTGCATCACTTGGTAGGACCGAATACAGATGAGACTTGGGATTTAACTGACACCAAAGTTCTGCACGCATTTATTTCCACAATAAGACCAAATAATGAAATCAAACTTGAACCGCAGCACGATGCGTTTGAATGGTTAAATCTAGATACCGCGGAATCAGATGTGAAATGGCTCGAGCCAGATATTCCAATTCTTCGAGCGGCCATTGAATGGATCAAGAAATACGCATAAATATGCGGTAATTAGCATTGCATTCGTGCGGGTAAACTCCGCGGGTGAAATCAACTAAAACTGCTATTCGCCCAGATCTACGTAACGTTGCCATTATTGCTCACGTTGACCACGGTAAGACCACGCTCGTTGACTCAATGCTTTGGCAATCAGGAGCTTTCCGCGCAAACCAAGATGTAAATGAACGAGTCATGGACTCGATGGACCTTGAGCGCGAAAAGGGAATCACCATTCTCGCAAAAAACACTGCGGTCCGTTATTCAGGGGAACATGCAACTGAAGGCCCTGTCGTTCTAAACATTGTCGACACCCCAGGTCACGCTGACTTCGGTGGCGAAGTTGAACGCGGTCTTGAAATGGTTGACGGCGTATTGCTTCTAGTTGATGCATCAGAAGGTCCACTTCCTCAGACTCGTTTCGTTTTGCGCAAAGCATTGGCTAAAGGTTTGCCAGTCGTTTTGGTTGTCAACAAAGTTGATCGTCCAGATTCACGTATTAAAGAAGTTGTAGACGAAACTTACGAACTATTCATGGATTTGCTAGACGATAGCAACAGCCACACAGGTCTTGATTTCCCAGTTGTTTATGCAAGTGCTCGCGCGGGTCGTGCTTCGCTTAATCAACCAGAAGATGGCGGAATGCCAGATAGCGAAAATCTAGAACCACTTTTCAAAACTTTGTTGGAAACAATTCCAGCTCCTGCATACGATCCAGCGATGCCTTTGCAGGCACACGTAACCAACCTTGATGCTTCTCCTTACTTGGGTCGCCTTGCACTTTGCCGCATTCACTCTGGTGAACTTGTTAAAGGCCAACAGGTTGCTTGGTGCAAACAAGATGGTTCAATCTCAAAAGTTAAAGTTGTTGAACTTTTGATGGCGGAAGCACTTGAACGTGTTCCAGTAGAAAAAGCAGGCCCTGGTGACATCGTTGCAGTAGCTGGTATTAGCGATATAACTATTGGTGAAACTCTTGCTGATGTTGATAATCCAATTCCATTGCCAGTAATTACAGTTGATGAACCAAGTATTTCGATGACCCTTGGCACAAACTCTTCACCGCTTGCTGGTCGAAGTGGAACCAAATTAACTGCACGTCTTTTGAAAAATCGTCTCGATGCAGAATTGATTGGTAACGTTTCTTTGCGAGTTCTTGATACTGAACGACCTGATGCTTGGGAAGTTCAGGGTCGTGGTGAATTGCAGCTTGCGATTCTCGTTGAACTGATGCGCCGTGAAGGTTACGAACTAACTGTTGGTAAACCACAAGTTGTTACTCGCGAAATCGATGGCAAACTGCACGAACCTGTTGAACGTCTAACTGTTGATGCACCTGAAGAGTTTGTCGGCGCTGTAACTCAACTCTTGGGTTCTCGCAAAGGTCGCATGGAACAAATGATTAACCACGGAACCGGTTGGGTGCGTTTGGAATATCTTGTACCTGCTCGCGGTCTCATTGGCTTTAGAACCGAATTCCTAACCGAGACTCGTGGTACTGGTTTGTTGCATCACGTGTTCGAAAAATATGAACCATGGTTTGGTGAAGTGCGTACCCGTCCAAACGGTTCTTTGGTTTCAGACCGTTCAGGTCAAGTAACTTCATTCGCTTGCTTCGCAGTTCAAGAGCGCGGAAGTTTGTTTGTTGCTCCAGGCACAGACACTTACGAGGGCATGATCGTTGGAGAAAACGCTCGAAGTGAAGACATGGACGTAAATATTTGTCGTGAAAAGAAATTGACGAATATGCGTTCTGCTACTGCAGATGAACTTGAGCGCCTAATCCCGCCTCGCATTCTTTCCCTCGAGCAAGCTCTGGAATTTTGCCGCGAAGATGAGTGCATCGAAGTGACTCCTGCAAGCGTCCGAATCCGTAAGGTGATATTGGATAAAACCGAGCGCGAACGCTCACGCAGAAGTGGTAAAACGACCACTAACTAGGTAACAAAGAAGTCACAAACGCTGCGAAAATGCGACAAATGCCACATTTTCGTGTTCAAGGGGTTAAAAATCTCGTTAATTTCCCTTACTCTCAGCCTCGGTGTCCGTAAGGACTAGTTCAGAAAGATGGAGGCAGAGCAGCGTGGCTCGAGCTAAGCAAGTCGATACAGCTCGTGTCGATACCACGCAAGCAATTGCCGGTCGCAGCCCTTCAAAACTGGCTTGGGATCGTTTCCGTCACAACCGTGTAGCAATGGTTGCTCTCGTAGTTTCAATGTTCTTTTTCTTTGTTGCTTATCTTTCATCTCCAATCCTCGCGATTCTCGGACTAGATCCGTACGTTATGGATAGGGATGCAATTGACCTAGACAACTTCAACAATCCAATTGGCCCTTGGGGCGGTATTTCTGTTGAACACTGGCTAGGCGTTGAGCCAGGAGTCGGCCGTGACGTTTTTGCACGTTTGTTGATTGGTGCGAGAACATCAATCACTATTGCAACAGTTACTTCAGTTTTGTCCATCGGTATCGGTATGGTGATTGGACTCATCTCTGGTTACTTCAAGGGACGCGTTGATGAAGCAATCGGTCGCGTAATCGATTTGCTACTTGCATTCCCAACATTCTTTATGTTGATTGCAATTGCTCGCCCAATGGCAGAACGTCTTCAAGACGCTCTTGGTGTTGATGACAAAAATATTGCAACCATTCTGCTGCTTGTTATCTTGTTAACAATTTTTGGTTGGGCAGGACTTGCTCGTTTGATTCGCTCTGACGTCTTGTCATTGAGTGAACGCGAGTTTGTTCTTGCTGCAGAATCATTAGGCGCATCACACTCTCGAATTATTTTCAAAGAATTGCTGCCAAGCCTCTGGCCAAAAGCAATCATCTTCTTAAGTTTGTCTTTGCCTGGCTTCTTGACCACTGAAGCTGCGCTTTCATTCTTGGGTATCGGTATTCAAGAGCCGATGCCTTCATGGGGTGTAATGCTCGAGATGGCGGTAGCAAAGGCTTACACAGTTCCAACCTATTTCTTGATTCCTGCAATAACGCTGATTGTTCTTGTTACTGCATTGAATCTTGTTGGAACCGGAATCTCGGATGCGTTTGATCCGAAGCTAGAACGAAACAAATAATTTCTGAGCCGCGAGGTTTGGAAACTTCTAAGTGTGCATCGATCGAGTGCATTTAGAAAAATGCGAATGAAAGACATTCGCATCGTGTTAGGAGAGAAAATGGCACGAAAGAAACTCGGTGTAAAAATCAGCGCCGTGTTGGCTATCTCTGCAATGTTGGTTTCAGCATGCAGCAGTAGCTCAGAAGAAGGTAAGGGTGGAACCGTTACCTATCTGACACACGCTGAACAAATTTTGCACTTGGATCCACAACGTAACTACACCGGTCAGGATTTGGCGTTCTCAGTCACTTACCTAACCCGTTCACTTGTTTCTTACAACACCGCTGCTGGTGCTGCAGGAACTGAACTAGTTGCTGACCTTGCAACCGACATTGGTACTCCAAGCGAAGACTTGAAGACCTGGACATTCACACTTCGTGATGGAATCACCTTCGAAGATGGTTCACCAATCACTTGTGCTGAAGTTGCATACGGTGTTAGCCGTAGCTACGCAGCTGACCTAACTGATGGTCCTGCATTTGCAGAACAATTCTTGGATATCGAAGGTGGCTACGCTGCTTACCCAGGTCCATACGAAGCAACTGCAGAACAACAAGCATTGTTTGATGCTGCTGTTGAATGTTCAGAAGATGGAAAGACAATTACTTTCCACTTGAACCAACCAATGGCTGACTTCAACTACACCACTGCACTTCTTACCTTCTCACCAGTTCCACTGGATGAAGGCGGAAACGTTGGTGAAGCGTATGACAAGAACATTGTTTCTTCAGGTCCATACAAGATTGCTAGCTACACAGTTGGTAAGTCACTTAACCTTGTTCGCAATGAAAACTGGAATGCAGATTCAGATCCATTCCGTAAAGCATTGCCAGACAAAGTTGTTGTGAAGTTTGCACAAGACGAAAAAGGTATTGACGAGTACATCATCAACGGAACAGGTCCAGGTAAAACTGCACTTAGCCTTGATGGTATCTACCCAGACAACCTAGAAGCAGTCTTCTCAAGCGCTGACATGGAAAGCCGTCGTCTAAACGACTACGACATCTACGTTACTTACTCTGCTTTCAACGTAGCAAAGATGACCTGTTTGCCAATTCGTCAAGCAGTCTTCTACGCTGTTGACCGCGAAGCACTTCGCGCACTTGGTGGCGGTTCACAATTCGGTGGCGATTTCGCTGACGGTGTGATCAAGCCAGCAACTTTGCCAACTGACTACAAAGCAGTTACAGGCTACGAAGATGCTAAGCCAGAAGGTAATGCTGAAAAGGCACTTGCATTGATGGAACAAGCAAAGACTGAATGTCCAGATGAATACAAGCGCGTTACTACCGAAGGTATTACACGTGACTATGTAGACAGCGACGTTTCACGTCAAGGCTTCGCGATCACCCAGGCAGCACTTGAAAAAGCTGGCATCAAATTGAATGCAAACTTCATTGATGCGGGTTCTTACTACGGTGTTATCTTGAACCCAGAAACCCAAGGCGATATTTCGGCTGCAGGTTGGGGTCCAGACTGGTTGAACGCATCTACCGTTATCCCACCACTATTCATTGAAAATGGTGGCTTCAACGTTAGCCAAACCCAATTCGATCCAAATTACGATGAATTCAAAGCTCTTGTTGATGAAGCAAAAGCAAATGCTGATCGCGCATCCCAAGGTGCACAATGGGCAGCTTTGAACCAGTACGTAATGGACAACATGTGGGTTCTTCCAGGTCTATTCACTAAGACCCAATACATCTGGGGTTCTGACCTATCCGGCGTTTATCTATGGGCTCCATACGGTTGCCCAGGATTTAACGACATCGGCGTTAAGAACTAACCAAATGAACAACGGTGGGTTGGCTCGAAAGGGCCAACCCACCACCTTCAAATAAAACACGAAAGGAATTGAAGTAAGTGGGCATTTACATTGTTCGAAGAACTCTTTACGCAATAGCTTTGCTATTCGTAATCAGTCTCGTTGTGTTTGTGCTTTTCTCATCTCTTCCTTTTGATCCAGCATCTTTGACTTGCGGTAAGAACTGCACCGCTGAAGTTATTGAAGCTAACCGAGTTCGGCTCGGATACGACCTTCCCATGTGGGAGCAATACATCAAATTCCTGCAAGGAATTTTCATTGGCCGTGATTACGGTCATGGAGTAGCAGCTTTTTCTTGTCCAGCTCCATCGCTCGGATATTCTTTTTCAAAGCAAGCCTGTGTAACTAACCTTCTACTTGAAGCATTGCCACCAACAATCTGGTTAGCAATTGGTTCAGTAACTATCTGGGTTGGAACAGGTGTGATGCTTGGTATTTGGGCTGCACGCCGTCGTGGCGGTGCACCAGATCACATCATCAATGTATTAACAGTTTTTGCAACATCAATGCCAACTTTCCTTACCGGACAAATGGCCTTAACTTTCTTGATTGGACGTTTCGGATTAATTCCTCCACCGGATTACTACGAGCCTTATCAAAACTTCCCTAAGTTTTTCATGACAATGCTTTTGCCTTGGATAATTCTTGCTTTGCCCGGTTTGGCGATTTACGCACGATTGACTCGCGGCTTCGTACTCGAGACTGGATCAGAAGATTTCGTTCGAACAGCTCGCGCTAAAGGTTTATCCGAAAAAACTATTCTTTGGCGCCACACATTGCGTCCAGCGCTTTCCCCATTGACCACACTTGCAGCGATGGACTTGGCATTCATGCTTGGTGGTGCTGTGGTTACCGAAAAGATTTTCAGCATTCCAGGTCTTGGCCGTTTAACTATCCAATCTGTTATTCAGTATGACCTTCCTGTGATTGTTGGTACCACAATGTTGGCTGCAACATTTATCGTTGTTGCAAACTTGATTGTGGACATCTTGTACTCTGTAATTGACCCGAGAGTGCGGTTGCGATGAGCTATCTACAAGTAACTGATTTGCGCGTTGCATTCCCAACTGATGACGGTTTGGTGCAAGCGGTTGATGGAGTTTCTTTCAATGTTGAACGCGGAAAGACTCTTGGCATTGTTGGTGAATCAGGTTCAGGTAAATCAGTAACCAGCCTTGCAATCATGAGTTTGCTAAATCGCAAGCACGCAAAAATTAGCGGTCAGGTTTTAGTTGAAGGCAAAGACCTGATTTCTGCTGACGATGAAACAGTTCGTAAATATCGCGGACATGAAATGGCAATGATCTTCCAAGATCCAATGTCATCACTTCACCCATTCTTCAGTGTTGGTGACCAAGTAGCTGAGGCATACCAAGTTCATAATGAAGTTTCAGATGAAGCAGCTTTCGAACATGCAATTCAAATGCTGGACCGAGTTGGTATTCCAGAGCCTGCAAAGCGCGCAAAAGATTTTCCACACCAATTTTCTGGCGGTATGCGTCAACGTGCGATGATTGCAATGGCACTTTGCAACGACCCATCACTTTTGATAGCAGACGAACCAACCACGGCTCTGGACGTAACAGTTCAGGCGCAAATTCTGACTTTGATCAAAGATGTGCAAAAAGAGTTCAATTCTGCTGTAATTGTGATTACGCACGATCTTGGCGTTGTCGCTGAAGTGGCAGACGAT
>JBDKLK010000057.1:0-8180 GCA_039795655.1 Actinomycetota bacterium | reverse complement strand
AGAAGCTTATGGATGAACGTCACAATCTTTACAAGGAAGTGGCTAGCCATAAAGTGGAAACTGGTGGGCTTACCCCAAGTGCAGTAGCAAAACAAATTGCAAAGCTGGTGGCTTGATGAAAAGTATCAAGGTTGCAGCCGAGCACATGTATGAAGTTCATGTGGGTACGAACATTCTAGATAATGTTGCAAAGCAGATATCTGAAAAAGTAAATCAAGTTGCAGTGATATTTGCTCCGGCAGTGAAATCACTCGCCCTAGATATGGTTTCGCAAATTCAAACGACAAAGCCGGAAATTGCCGTTCATTTAATTGCAGCTCCAGATTCTGAGGCAGCAAAGACCTTTGATTTCGTTGAGGTTGCTCACAATCTTTTAGGCGAACTTAAATTCACTCGCTCGGATCTCGTAATTTCTGTTGGTGGAGGAGCCACTACAGATGTTGCAGGATTTATCGCTGCTACTTGGCTTCGTGGAATAGACATAATTCATATTCCGACAACTTTGCTCGCAATGGTGGATGCAGCGGTGGGCGGAAAGACAGGGATAAATACCAAAGCTGGTAAAAATCTAGTTGGTGCTTTCCATAACCCGGTTTCAGTTTGGTGCGATGTTGCATTTTTGGAAACTTTACCAGAATCTGATCTTCGGGCTGGTTTTGCAGAGGTCATTAAATGCGGTTTCATTTCTGACCAAAAAATCATCGAACTCATTGAGAAATCTCCAAAAGATGTTTTTGAGAAGTCAGTAATTTGTCAATTCATTGAAAGAGCCGTGGCAGTTAAAGCCAAGGTTGTGGCTGCAGATTTTAAAGAAAATCAATCTGGTGGTTTGGGGCGCGAAATTCTCAACTACGGCCATACTTTTGGACATGCAATTGAAAAAATCGAAAACTATTCCTGGAGACACGGAGATGCCATTTCGGTTGGAATGATGTTTGTAGCTCATTTATCTAACCGCACTGGTCATTGCTCTGCTGAATTTGTTCACAAACAAAAGCAGCTATTAGAAACTATTGGTTTACCAATTTCTTACAATGGGGATTTTGATTCTTTGGTAGATGCAATGCGAATCGACAAAAAGGCTCGGGGTAACACCCTGCGGTTCATCGGTTTAAGTGACTTTGGGAAACCAATAATTATCAACGCACCTGATATCGCAGACCTTGAATGGTGTTATGAGCAAATAGCAGGTGGAAAATGAAGGTTTTGATTATTAACGGACCAAATCTTTCACGACTCGGAACTCGCGAGCCAGAAATTTATGGCTCAATGACCCATCCACAATTGGTAGAAAAATGCATTTCCTGGGGTAATGAGCTTGGAATCGAAGTTGAAGTTCGACAAAGCGATGCTGAGGCTCAAATTGTTTCTTGGCTAGAAGAGGCAAGCGCAACTTCCATGCCAGTGGTCATCAATCCTGCAGCTTTTACGCATTATTCATATCCCATCGCGGAAGCATGTAAAAAGAATCCTGCCGGCGTAATTGAAGTTCACATTAGCAATCCTCATGCACGTGAAGAATTTCGCACTAAGAGTGTTATTTCTCCAGCTGCCAAGGGAACGATTGCAGGTTTTGGTGCAGATTCCTACAAGTTAGCTTTAATTTCTCTTAAAGGTAATTAATTATGAATTATTCAGACCGGATAAGTGTTCTACAAAATCGCATTACCGCTGAAGGTTTTGATGGGTTCTTGATTACTTTGCCTATTCATATTCGCTACATCAGTGGATTCTTGGGTAGCAATGGATCGCTTTTAGTCGAAAACGGCAACGTCCATCTATTTACCGATACTCGTTACATAACTGCAGCCAAACAGGAAGCACCACACTGCGAATTGCATATTGTGAAATCTGTTTCGAGCGATGCATTAGCGTTAGCAAAAAGCTTAGGCTTAAAGAGTGTTGCCGTAGAAGGGGAATGGATTTCTGCGAATGAATTTGTATCGCTGCAATCAGTTGCCGGAGTCTCTGTTAAGGCAACTAGCAATTTTGTTGAAGATATTCGGTTGGTAAAAGAACCCGAAGAGATAGCTGCAATCGAAACGGCGTGCGACATTACGTCGCTCAGTTGGAAACAGTTGATTGAAAGTGGTGTTGAAGGAAAGTCCGAGTTGGAAATTTCTTTTCAGCTAGAACATTTATTTCGCTTGAATGGGGCAGAAGATCGAGCATTCGACTCTATAGTGGCAACTGGTCCTAACTCTGCGATTCCGCATCACCATCCAACTTCTCGCATCGTCGCACGCGGGGATCTTCTTAAAATAGATTGTGGAGCGAAATACTTCGGGTATCACGCTGATATGACCAGAACAGTTGTGGTTGGCCAAATTTCTGACTGGCAAAAAGAAATTTACGAATTGGTCCAAGAGAGCCAGCAAATTGGCAAAGATTTGTGCAAGCCTGGAAATGATGTTTTCCCGATTAATGATGCCCTTTACGAAGTCATTCGCGAAGCTGGTTACGGCTCGAACATCCTGCACGCCTCAGGACATGGTGTTGGACTTGAAATTCATGAGCGACCATTCCTTGGTCGCACGGACGGTATCCTCGCCCCCTGTATGCCAATCACTGTTGAACCTGGGATTTATCTCGAGGGTCAAGGTGGGGTTCGGATAGAGGACACAATTGAGGTCATCGCCGACGGGTATCGAGATCTAACAAAAGCAACCCGCGACCTACTGGTCGTTTAACAACAGAGGAGTATTTGTGGCCACCACAAACGACTTGAAAAACGGTTTAGTTCTAAATATCGACAACCAACTTTGGTCTGTTGTTGAATTCCAGCACGTCAAGCCGGGCAAGGGTCCAGCATTTGTTCGTACAAAGCTGAAGAACGTTGTCAACGGCAAAGTAGTTGAAAAGACTTTTAACGCTGGCCTAAAGATTGAAACAGCAAATGTTGATAAGCGTGATATGCAGTACCTCTACCACGATGGTGATGGATTTGTATTCATGGATACGCAGTCATATGACCAAATCACCATCAGTGAAAATGTCGTTGGAGATGCAGTCAACTTCATGCTTGAAAATCAAAATGCAATTGTTGCTGTATACGAAAACGAACCGCTTTATGTTGAACTACCAGCAAACGTTGAACTGACTATTGAGTACACAGAGCCAGGACTTCAAGGCGACCGTTCTTCAGGCGGCACAAAGCCAGCAAAGCTTGAAACAGGTTACGAAATTCAGGTTCCTTTATTTATTGAAGCCGGCACAAAGGTTAAGGTTGATACTCGCGATGGTTCATACCTCGGACGTATCAACGACTAATGTCAGCAAGATCAAGAGCACGTAAACGCGTACTCGATATTCTTTACGAAGCGGAAATGCGTGATGTGTCGCGCGTGGAAGTTTTGAATCGAACTGTCGAGTCTTCCACTGATGCTTTGAATGAGTACGTTTCAACTTTGGTTAACGGAATTCAGAACAAAGCTGCTGTTATCGATGAAACGATTGAGACCTATTCACAAGAGTGGTCTCTAGATCGAATGCCGATGGTGGATAGAGAATTGGCTCGAATCGGGGTATATGAGATTCTTTTTGAAGAATCAGTTCCTGATAGTGTCGTAATTTCAGAAATCGTTGATCTTGCAAGTTCAATAAGCACTGATGATTCGCCTACATTCTTGAATGGACTATTGGGCAAAATTTCCAGCATCAAGCACCGTATATCGGTCGACTAGCCATTTAGATAAAAGTAAAAGGGACTCTTTCGAGTCCCTTTTGTTTGTGCCCTCGGGGGGAGTCGAACCCCCACTCCTTTCGGAAGCGGATTTTGAATCCGCCGCGTCTGCCTATTCCGCCACAAGGGCGAGCACGGGCGAACTCTAATCTAGAAGCCGTCTAGGCTCGCACTGTGGTCAATAAGCGCACAGCAGTTGTAGCAGAGGACGAAGCCCTAATTCGGCTAGATCTAGTCAGCATGCTGACAGATGCAGGAATCGAAGTTCTTGCTGCTGTAGCGGATGGCCGCTCGGCAATTGATGCAGTTGAAAAGTTTCAGCCGAGCATTGCTTTGCTGGATATCGCAATGCCAGAACTCGATGGCATCACTGTTGCTTCTGAAATCACAAATCAGAAAATCTGCCCAGTCGTAATGATTACGGCATATAGCCAAGTTGAACTTGTCGAACGAGCTGCGACAGCTGGCGCAATGGGTTATTTGGTGAAACCAGTTAATCCAGCAAATCTTGTACCAGCTATCGAAGTTGCGATTGCACGATTCGAACAAATGAATTTGTTATCCGCTGAAGTTGAGCAAGTCACGGAAAGACTTGAAGTTCGAAAAATTGTGGATCGGGCGAAGGGTTTGCTTCAGTCATCTTTAGGTATAGATGAGGCTCAGGCCTTTAGATGGTTACAAAAGGCAGCGATGGATAATCGAACTTCGATGCGAGATGTAGCTCAAGGGGTTATCGACAAAATGGGAACTGTTTAGTTCTTTTTACGATTCCTAATTGCACATACCAATCGAGAAATGCAGGTTAGTTCACCCTCATCATTTCGAATTTCTATTTCATAAACTGCGATTGTCCCGCCAAGTTTTACAGCTTTAGCTGAACCGTGTACTAAGCCCTCGGTAGCACTTGCTAAATGTGTTGCGTTGATTTCAATGCCAACTGCGAATCGCTCCGGTCCAGCGTGGATATTGGCAGCAAGTGAACCAAGGCTTTCAGCCAAAACGACATTTGCGCCACCATGTAAGAGTCCGAGAGGTTGGGTGTTTCCTGATACCGGCAGTGTTCCTGTAACTAGTTCGGCAGTAGCGTGCGTAACTTCAAGCCCCATCTTGTCTGCGAGTGCACCCATACCGCGACTCTCAAGAAATTGGCGTCCTTGTTCACTATTCATAAGCCAACCTTAGGCTTTCCTAATGAGCGCAACCACATCAGCAATGGGTCCAGACTCAAGACTTTTACTTGTCGATGGTCATTCATTGGCATACAGAGCGTTCTATGCGTTGCCTGTCGAAAACTTTTCAGCTCCTGATGGGCAGCCAACAAACGCGATTCAAGGTTTCGTTTCAATGTTACTTCAGGTAGTTGAATCTGAAAATCCGACACACCTTGCAGTAGCTTTCGATGTCAGTCGAGACACTTTTCGCAAGGCGGAGTATCCAGACTACAAAGCAAACCGTGCAAAATCTCCTGAAGAGTTCCGCTCACAAGTACCGATTATTCGTGAGGTCCTTGATGCTTTTGGAATCGTCAACTTGGCAATTGAAGGTTTCGAAGCCGATGACGTAATTGCAACACTAGCAACAGCAGCGAGTGGTCAACAAGCTCAAACTTTCATTCTTACAGGGGATCGAGATTCGCTGCAATTGGTTAATGACCAAATCACGGTTCTTTATCCAACAAAGGGAGTTCGTGAATTAGCCCGAATGACTCCAGTTGCTGTCAAAGAAAAATATGATGTACATCCAAACCAATATGCAGATTTCGCTGCACTGCGTGGAGATGCGAGCGATAACTTGCCTTCAATTCCAGGTGTCGGTGAAAAAACTGCTGCTTCCTGGTTGAACCTATTTGAAAACCTCACAGGAATTTTGGCAAACGCAGAAAACATAAAAGGCAAAGTTGGACAATCCTTAAGAGATCATGCAGATCAGGTTTTGCTTAATCGTCGTTTAACGCAACTGGTCCATGATGTCCCAGTAGATGCGAATGTGAATGATTTACATCGTCACCTAGGTAATCCGGCTGCCATAGACAAAGTTTTTGCAAGACTTGGATTCAGGTCGCTTCACAAGCGTGCCTATGCAGCTTTCGTGACTTCTGATGCAGGAGAACCAGTAGAAAAGAATGAGGTTCTCACGATTACAAGAAGTTCGCTTGCGTGGACTCCTGGGAAACTCGCTCAAACTCTTGCCACAATTGAGAAAAAACAGGTTGTAGGTGTTTACGCAGCGATTCAAGGTTTATCAAATTTGAAGAGCCTTGGAATCGCTTGGGGCGAAAACCATTTGAATCTACATCTCTCAGAATTGAAAGAAACAGATCGCACCGCGCTTCTAGGTCTTTTTACTAACCCAGACCTTTTTATTGTTGGCCACGATGTTAAACCGCTCATTAGGTATTTGGTTTCCCAAAAAGCATCTGCTTTGGCAATAAAGGGAGATACCCAACTTATCGAGTATCTTCGAAATCCTGGTCAAAGAGGTTTGGATTTAGAAACTACGTATGAGCGGTTACTTCATAAAGATTTGGCAAAACCCGAGACCTCGCAAAGTTTGTTTGATGATGGAACTTCTGATTTATCACATCACGCAAGTGCAGTTCTCGATGTCTGGCAGCACGCTACAGCTTATGCAGATTCAGCCTTCATGTCTTTGCATGATGACATGGAGATGCCGACTCTAAAACTTTTAGCCCAAATGGAATTCACTGGAATTGCACTAGATATGAAAGTTTTGGCGAAACTTGATAAGCAATTCTCAGAAGTGGCGAGAAAAGCAGAAAAGAAAGCTCAAGAGATAGCTGGCAAAGAATTCAATCTCGGTAGCCCAAAGCAACTCCAAGAGATCTTGTTTGTAGATAGAAATCTGCCAAAAACCAAGAAAATCAAAACAGGCTTCACGACTGATGCTGAAAGTCTGAATTGGTTATTTGAAAACACTAAAGACAAAGTTGTAGAACAAATTTTGGTTTGGCGTGAAGTCGTTAAGCTAAAACAAACGGTAGCCGGACTAATCCCGCTGGTGGATGAGCAGGGGAGAGTTCACACTACTTTCGCCCAAACTGTTGCTGCCACTGGCAGACTTTCAAGTACAGATCCAAATTTGCAAAACATTCCTGTCAAAAGTGCGGAAGGTAGATTGATTCGATCTGCATTTATTGCTGGTGAAGGTTATGAATCACTTTTAACTGCTGATTACAGCCAGATTGAAATGAGAATCATGGCTCACCTTTGTGGCGATAAAGGTTTGATAGCCGCTTTTAATAGTGGAGAAGATCTGCACACAACAGTCGGTTCTCAAGTTTTCAATGTCGACGCAAACGATGTCACACCAGAAATGCGACGAAAAATCAAGGCTATGTCCTATGGCCTTGCATATGGTTTGAGTGCTTTTGGATTAAGCCAGCAACTTGGCATTGATCCAAAAGATGCTTCGAATCTGATGGACTCTTATTTTGAAAGATTTCAAGGTGTTCGAGATTATTTGAAGCAAGTTGTCGTGGAGGCTACTCGGGTTGGCTATACGGAAACGATGTTCGGCCGTAAACGCTTATTGCCAGATCTTCAATCTACGAATCGAATTGCGAGACAGGCGGCTGAACGAATGGCTTTGAATGCGCCAATTCAAGGTAGCGCAGCAGATTTGATCAAAGTCGCGATGCTGAAGGTCCAAGCTGGAATCGAATCCGAAGGCTTGAAGTCTAGGTTGTTACTCCAGGTGCACGATGAATTGGTTCTGGAGGTAGCGCCAGGTGAGCGTCAGGCGCTGGAGAGAATTGTCAGGGAAGGAATGGGTACAGCTGTGAAGATGGCTGTACCACTAGAAGTTTCAGTCGGATTTGGCTCAAATTGGGATGAAGCTGCTCACTAGACGAGCAAAATCGCGGTATTTCGCGCGGGAAATGCCCTCTAGACTTCGCGGGCTTAATTCTGCAGATTTGTCATCAGACCTAGTTTGGCAATCGTTACTGGGATTATGCGCAACCTAATAACTATCCAAACGGAGAAATAACTCCATGACAAGCAAAAACATCGCTGTTAATGACATCGGTTCTGTTGAAGACTTTCTTGCAGCGATCGACAACACACTTAAGAGCTTCGATGACGGAGACCTTGTACAAGGCATCATCGTCAAAGTAGATCGCGACGAAGTTCTTCTAGACATCGGTTACAAGACCGAAGGTGTGATTCCATCTCGTGAATTATCAATCAAACATGACATCGACCCATCTTCTGTCGTCAAAGTTGGCGAAACAATCGAAGCACTTGTACTTCAAAAGGAAGACAAAGAAGGTCGCTTAATTCTTTCCAAGAAGCGTGCACTTTACGAACGCGCCTGGGGCGACATTGAGAAAATCAAAGACGCTGACGGAGTTGTCAAAGGTACTGTTATCGAAGTTGTTAAAGGTGGCCTAATCATGGACATCGGACTTCGTGGCTTCTTGCCAGCATCTCTAGTTGAAATGCGCCGTGTACGTGATCTTGCACCATACATTGGTAAA
>JBDKLK010000056.1:0-8191 GCA_039795655.1 Actinomycetota bacterium | reverse complement strand
CATAAATGGTTCCACCTTGTTCAGTCCAGGAGGATGGTTTTGTCTCGCCACAAGCTAGTGGTGAGTCAAGACTTTCCATGGTGAAGGCAACAAATCCGAAAGCGTCGGTAGTGGAATTTACCTGTAATTGATCGAGCGGTGAAAATGAATTATCTACACCACTTGTAGGTCCTTCATTGTTCACTTTAACTATTGCATTAGACCCAGAATAACCTTTGTTAACTCTCAGTTTCACATTTGTATTTGCGAGAGGTAACCCCGTATCGGGATTAGTTACAAGATAAGTGAAGTTTATTGTTGACCCTACCGGAGCCCAACCTTGTCGAAAAGTAAATCCTTCTTCCGCAAACCATGGTGGAGATTTATGCATCCATTCGTTATCTCTTTCCTCGTCCCGCCAGTTGTTTGTGTCATCAAACAACGGTGTAATCAACCGAATCTCAACGTTTTCTGGCAATGCACTTGCTGGGTTAGTGATTGCTGACAGAGTTGAAGCTGCCAGCAAAAACGAAATCAATAGTGCGAGCTTGCGACTTACTTTTTTCATTCTTTTTCCTTACTGATTGCTGAATTAAGTTTTAGCCCTTGACTGCGCCATCCATAACACCTTGAACCAACTTGCGTCCAACGAGTACGAATAGCAGTAGTAGAGGAGCGGTAGCCAAGAAAGCACCACCGAGATTCAAGGCATAGTCGAGTACGTAACTTGCTTTGAGTTGATTTACCGCAACTTGCGCGGTGAAGTTAGATGGACTTGTCAAAACCAAAGTTGGCCAGAGGAAGTCATTCCACGAGGCCAAGAATGTAAACAAGCCAAGGACAAAAGCGCTCTGACGAATAATCGGAAGAACTACGTGCCAGAAAGTGCGAAGGACACCGGCCTGGTCGATGCTTGCAGCTTCAAGCAATTCATTTGGCACCTGTGAATCGATAACTTGTCGCATCCAGAAAACACCGAATGCAGAAACAAGTGCTGGAACTATCAAAGCAGTCAAGCTGTCGATCCAACCAAGCTTTGAAACCATAATGAAGAGCGGAATGATTCCCAATTGGCTTGGCAACATCATTGTTCCGATTACGAACAGGATCATGAAACGGCGACCGCGGAAATTTAGTTTCGCAAAAGCGAAACCTGCAAGCGCAGAGAAGAACACCTGAGCAATCGAAACCACCACACCAACAAATGCTGTGTTGAGTAGCGCACGAGTGAAGTCCACAACTTCATAAACGTGATTGATAACAGTCATGAATCGAGGACCAGGGGTCAACGATGGTGGCATCTTTGAAATTTCTTCGGTTCCGCTTGATGCCACTACGAACATCCAGTAAAAAGGAAATGCTGAGATAAAAGTTATCAGACCGAGTGAGAAATACCCACCGAACCTAACTCGATGCCACCCCGGAGCAAATTTGTTTTTTGAGAATGAAAGTTTCATCGAGCATCCTCACTAGATAGACGGCGTGTAATCGCAAAATTGATTAGCGAAATAATCAAAACGATTATCGTGATTGCAATACCGATTGCAGCACCATAACCCCAGTTGATGTTGGTGAATGCTTGTTCAAATAGGTAAAGAGTCAAGGTTGAGAACTGACGATCGCTACCACCTGTAGCGCTACCAAACACAAGAGGCTCAGCGAACACTTGAAGTCCACCAATTGTTCCAACAATCAAAACGAAGGTGATTGTGTTCTTGAGCTGTGGCAGTGTTACATATCTAAAGGTCTGCCAGCGGCTAGCGCCATCGATCGATGCAGATTCGTAAAGCTCATTGGGAATGGCCAGCATTGCTGCAAGGAAAATTAGTGCGTTGTACCCAACCCAGCGCCAAGTGATCATTGTCGCAATCGCGATGTGTCCTGGAATTGTTTGTTCAGCAAAATCCACATTATCAAAACCGAACAGTCCAATCATCCAGTTGATCAAGCCGTAGTCGCGACCAAAAAGTTGTTGGAAAATAATCGCTACAGCAAGAACGGATGTGATGTTTGGAACCAAGAGAATGGTTCGCCAAAGTGTTTTTGCACGTAGTGTTGGATTGCGAAGAATTGAGGCCAACCCAATTGCCATCGCCATCTGCGGAAATGTCGAGAATGCCCAGATGCTGAAAGTGTTTTTAACTGAAGTCCAGAAGTTTTCGTCATGCCAAAGGCGGATGAAGTTGTCGGTGCCAACAAAAACTTGGTAAGTCGGATCTAGTGGATCCCAGGAATAGAACGCAATGTAAACAGAGTAGATGACCGGAAGAAGTCCAAAGACGATGAACATCAAAAAGAAAGGCGCAGTAAATAGGTATCCCCAATTACCGTTTAGCGAGCGCACCCCATTGATTTTCTGTGGTTTTTGCTTTTTCGTTTGCGGTTTCCAAGGAGAGGGAGCCGCAAAAATGCGGCTCCCCTTCGTTACTTGCTCGGTCATTCTTAGCCGCCAACTGCTGTTGCAATTTCAGCCAAAGCCTTCTTCCATGCGGCATTAGCTTTTTGTTTGCCAGCTGCTACACGAGCTAGGGCATTACCGAATGCACTGTCGATTGCGCGTTGCTTCTTACCTTCGAAAATAGGTTTCAAAGCTGAAACACCCTTTGCATAAATCTTTCCGATTGGTGCATTGTTGAAGAACTCTGACTTGTAGTTCAACAAAGCTGGATCGTCGTACAAAGTTGTTGTAGTTGGGAAGAATCCGTAGGTCTTGAAGATCTTCAACTGTTGAGCTGGAGCCAAGTACCACTGAATGAAGTCCCACGCTGCTTGACGATTTGCTGGGTTGCCTGAAGATGGAATTGAAAGCTGAGTTCCACCTTGGTTTCCGCCACCGCCAGGAATTGCTGCAACATCCCACTTACCAGCTGTTTTTGGAGCTTGTTGTTTGATGTAGTCGAGCATCCAGGCTGGTGCAAGAATTACAGCGAACTTACCTTTGGTCATACCCACGTTCCAGTCAGATGTGAACTGACCAACACGAGTACCAATCTTTTTGTTCAAGGCAACTACAGTTGAATCAAAGGCTTCTTTTACCGCTTTGTTTGATTTGTAAATCAGAACACCATTTGGAGTGTTGTTATTGCGATAGTACTTTTCTTTTCCTTGGTTTAGTTTTGCACCGAAGATTGTTCCAGCGTTGTCCATGAAGCCAAGTCCGGCTTTCTTATCTTTCGTTGAAAGTGAATTCATATACCTCTCACCAACGGCAATGAATTTCTCCCAAGTTGGCCAGAGCTTTCCAACGGCGTCACGATTAGTTGGAAGTCCTGCTTTTTTGAAGAGGTCAGTGCGGTATGCAACTTGAAGTCCGCCGACATCTGTCGGGATACCAATTACAGCGTTGTTGTATGCAACACCGTTAGCCCAACGCCATGGAAGGTAATCCTTCTTAATGGTTTTTGCACTCTTGTTGCCGACTGTGGTGTGCATATTGCGAAGGTCCATGAAACATTGTGGGTATGAACGCCAGTACCCTGAGTAAGCAATTTCGATCGCAGTGATGTCTGGACCACTTGAGCCAGCAGTACAAGCTGTAACTAAGTCACGACCATTCAATGGATCAAGGTCTGATTTCTTAATATCCAATGTGATTTCTGGATGAAGTGCTTTGTATTCGCGAACCAATAACGGCTGAATCACGTTGCCGAAGGTCCAAATTTTTAGTGTTTTGGCATCTGCTGCCTGAGCTGGTGTGAAACCTATTGCTGATGCGATCAACGAAAACACAACAAGTGTGGATGCAATCAACACTCGGAACTTTGACGCCATTTGCTCTCCTTGAGAATTAATCCTGGACTTCCTGAGAATTTGAAATTCACCTTATGAAATCGCTTTCTCGGGTGTATAGTTAATCGTGAAAGCGATTTCTCCGCAATACTTTTTGTGAGTAGGCAGTTGAATCGTTACCAAGTCGTCACAATGCACGAACTGCTTAACGCAGGTATTGTTTTGACGACTTGCCAATAGCCAGGAGACACCATGAATCTCACAAAATTGAGAGTTATCACAGTCATTTTGAGCGTTTTTGCTCTCAGCTCTGTTGTTTTGATCCCAGGTTCTAATGCCGCTTCAGCCCCCTTGGCGAAGAAATACTTATGGCAAGTCGAGTTCAATGGCAAGGCCAGCCAGACCCCACCTTCAAAGTTCTTTAAATACAACCTTGGCGGTGGTGGATGGGGAAACTCCGAGGAGCAGTACTACGTAAATACTCGTAAAACCTCAGCTACCGATGGCAACGGCAAAATGGTTTTTACTGCAACCAAGATTTCATACGAATCACCAAGCAGCGACAAATATTTCCCTCATAAATACAAGAGCGCCCGTATCTACACAAAAAATAAAGTTAGTTTTAAGTATGGTCGGATGGAAGCTCGAATCAAATTGCCAGCAGGTGTAGGAACATGGCCGGCTTTCTGGATGTTAGGAACAGACATTAGTTCGAACACATGGCCAGACTGTGGCGAGATTGACATCATGGAAGCTCGCGGATCTTTGCCAAACACAACATTTGGAACTATTCACGGACCTAACTATTCAGGCGGTGGCGGAATATCTGGAGGTTGGTCTCTAGATACTTCGCTTGCTGAGGGTTATCACAATTACGCAATCGCATGGAAACCTAATTCAATCGAGTGGTACATCGACGATGTTTTGTTTCACAGCGTCACAAAAGATCAAGTTCCAGGTGAATGGGTTTTCAACAAAAGATTTTTCTTGATTTTGAATCTTGCTATGGGTGGACTTTTCACTGGCGAGATTGATCCCGCTATTGAAGAAACCAAGATGTACATCGATTGGATTCGTTACTCAAAATATGATGGCTGGGGCACCGTTTATTACAAATAAACAGTGTAAAACAAAGGCTTTTAGAGCTCTTTGATTTCTCCAACACCGTCTATTGAATAAACTCGAATGTAATCAATAACAAGTTCTGCATGATTCAAATTTGGATCAACAGCACCTGTAAAATTGCCACCCATTGCTAAATTTGTAATCAAATAAAAGTCATGGTTGTAAACCCATTCAAGTGGTGCAATTTCTTCAGCACTTGTTTTGTGGTACATAACACCGTCGTAGAACCAGCGAATTTCATTTGGTAACCATTCGATTGCAAACTCGTGGTACTGATCGAAAAGTTGATCCGGAGATTGAAAAACTAGACCTTTACCTTTGTCCCCAAAATATTCTGGTCCATGCAATGTTCCATAAACTGCGTGTGGTTGATCTCCACGACTTTCAACGATATCAATTTCACCACATTTCGGCCAAGGAACTGTTTCAATATCGGTGCCTAGCATCCAAAAAGCTGGCCAAGTTCCAAGTCCTGATGGCAACTTAATGCGAGCTTCTACACGTCCGTAACGGAAATGAAGTTTGTTGAAAGTAGTTAGTTTGGCGCTGGACCATTCTGCTTTGCCGTAATAAGTATTGGGCGCTGAGTCATCGAGGTATCGATCTGCGGAAATAACTAGATTTCCAGACCCATCCGTATAAACATTTTTATCTGTGTAGTACTCAAGCTCTTGATTGCCCCAACCTGGGATTCCGTAGTCGGTGCCATCGCCGATGTTGAAATTCCAGTACTTCGGATCAGGAAGCGTGCCTGCCGCCTCGTTGAATTCCTGTTCCCAAAGCAGTTTAAGTTCTGGCTTACTCATAATGGTGTCTCCTTACGGGGAAATCTAGTGCATAACGATTTCATCAAGAAACCGATTTCACAGGCCTTTTTGTTGCACCTACTGAGTGCTCCGCCTAGCCTACGACAGGTGAAACCGATTTCACAGACATCTTGTTAAACCGATTTCACGCCGCTTAGAGGTACAAATGCCTGAACCAGTTCGAGACCTTCATTTAGGAGCACGAAAATGATTAGCAACTTCCCATCAGATTTCAAATGGGGCGTCGCAACTTCTAGCTACCAGATTGAAGGTGCCACTGATGTAGATGGTCGAGGTCCGAGTATCTGGGATACATTTTCAAAGACTCCGGGCAAGGTAGTGAACGGCGATACTGGTGATGTTGCTTGCGATCACTACCACAATTTCAAACAAGACATAGAAATTATGAAGGACCTCGGGGTTCAAACATACAGATTTTCTATTGCGTGGCCACGTCTATTTCCTAAGGGAGATTCTCAAAGAGAACAACGTGGATTTGATTTCTACAACCAACTAATCGATGAACTAATTGCAAATGGAATTGAGCCAATGGCAACTCTTTACCATTGGGACTTACCTCAACCACTTCAAGACAAAGGTGGATGGGCTAATCGCGAAACAGTTTTTAGTTTTGTTGATTACTCAGCTGCAGCTGTTGAAGCATTTGGCGATCGAGTAACAAACTGGGTTACATTGAATGAACCTTGGTGCGTTGCATGGTTGGGATACATGATCGGAATCCACGCTCCAGGTGTGAAAAACCTAGATCACGCTATTGCTGCTTCCCACCACACTGCTCTTGCACATGGATTAGCAACTAGAAGAATGAAAGCCATTAATCCAAACTTGCGAATTGGAATCGCAGCAAACATGACCAACTATCGCATTGATGACGAAAACAATAGTGAGTTAGTTGAACTTCGAAGCTTGATGGATGCACATGTAAATCGCTGGTGGATTGATGCTTTTTACAATGGTGAGTATCCAAAAGTTCTCGTCGATTTTTATGGAGACAAACTCCAGAAATATATCCACGATGGGGATATGGAATTACTTAAAGTTGAATCTGAATTCTTGGGAATCAACTACTACAACGACGCATTCCTCGGAACTGCTGGACCCGAAGATAAACCAATGTCTGAAGGTGGTTTGTTCCCATTCCCACAACGAAGTAATGGAACTCTTCCAGAACCACAAACGGATATGGGATGGCCGATCACCCCTATCGGACTTAGAGATTTGCCAGTTCGCATTCATCGAGATTGGCCAGGAATTGCCGATATTTCAATAACTGAAAATGGGGCTGCATATTCCGATGGACCTAATTCAGAAGGATCAATTAGTGACATGCGGAGAATCGAGTATCTTGAAACTCATATAAATGCTGTCGGCGAGGCTATCGCTCATGGTGCACCTGTGAAGAGCTACTACGCATGGTCATTCTTGGATAATTTCGAGTGGGCTGAGGGCTACGCCAAACGTTTCGGCATTGTTTACGTTGATTTCAATACTCTTGAAAGAATCCCTAAACAAAGCGCACGCGTTTACAGTTCTATAATTCAGGCGCACAGTGCTTTCTGGGAGACTGTTTCACAAAGTTAAGGGGTAAGGATGGCGACTAATGAGAAGCCAAAACCTACCTATAGTGAAATTGCCGAAGTGGCAGGCGTATCTGAAGCCACAGTTTCTCGCGTTCTAAATGGAGATGAGCGGGTCCACCCCGATCGCGTAAAAGCTGTTAAAAAAGCTGTTGAAAAACTGGGATACCGCAGAAATCGCATTGCAGCTGCTCTTGCCTCAGGAAAATCTCGCCTAATCGCCATTGTGATTGAAGACGACCTCGGACTTTTCTCCGACCCTTTCTGGGCAAGCGTCTCTTCTGGTGTTTCCAAAGTCCTGATGGAAAACGAACTTCAAACTCTTTTGATGGTTACCGCTTCTAACCAAGTTGATGGACCAGTTGCTCACTACCTTGAAGGTGGTGAGGTTGACGGCGCAATATTTTTCCAAATGCACAAAGACGCTTTGGTGAAAAAACTTGCTAAACAAGGTTTACCTGTGGTCATCGCAGGAAGTCCACATAAAGATGCAGGTCTTGCTTATGTTGATACCGACAACTACGGTGGCGGTAAGCAGGCAACACAACATCTATTTAATGTAGGTTGTAAAAGAGTTGCTGCGATCACCGGTGATACCGGTGCTACGGCTGGTCGACTTCGTCTGGATGGTTTTGTTTCTGCTTGCAAACTTAATAAGTATGAAGTGCCGAATTCGTATATTGCCCATGGTGACTATTCATACGAGAGCGGTCGAGACCAGATGACAAAACTTCTTGCAATGAAAGAAAGGCCAGATGGAGTGTTCGTCGCCAACGATTTGATGGCTGTTGGAGCTATAAAAGCTATTCGTGATGCTGGTTTCAATTGCCCTGAAGATATAAAAATTGTTGGGTTTGACGATTCGATGCTGGCACAAACTTCGCGACCAGAATTAACTTCGGTTCGACAAGACATCGAAAAATTAGGTGAAACTGTTGCGAACCTTATGATTAG
>JBDKLK010000055.1:0-8263 GCA_039795655.1 Actinomycetota bacterium | reverse complement strand
AACCTCTATGTTGTTAAAACTTTGGTGTGGGGTGGCTTTCGCCACCCCACCTAAGTCTTGTTAAGTGCAAACTTACTTGTTTGCTTTTACGTAGTTGACTGCATCGCCAACTGTTTTGATGTTCTTTAGTTCTTCGTCTGGAATACCAACACCAAGTTTGGAATCCATTTCCATTGCAATTTCAACCATTGAAAGTGAATCGATATCTAGATCATCAACGAATGACTTGTCTAGTTCGATTGAGCTTTCTTCGAGACCTGCGATTTCAGCAACGATTGAACGCAAGGTGTCCAGGATTTCCTGGTCTGACATATTTCCTCCTGCTAGTAGCCCGCTTCATTTGGGTAGCGCCCAATTTTGGCGGGTTATTCGCTCATTTGGAATGAACGAAATCCTTTAGTTATGGAATGCGGATTACCTGTCCGGCATACGCAAGTCCAGCGCCGAACCCTACGAGCAGGGCAAGGTCACCACTTTTAGCGACACCCTCCTGGCGCATTCGGTCCAGTGCGAGGGGAATTGAGGCGGCAGAAGTGTTGCCAGCGGTCTCAATATCGGTCGCAATTTTGACGGTTTCTGGGAAATCTAGCGCCTTAACGATTGCTTTAGTGATTCGCAAATTCGCTTGATGTGGCACGAACAAATCAATGTCTTTTGGTGTTAATCCAGCAGCTTCAAGAATCTGACCACAAACCGCTGGCATTTGACCTACCGCCCAGCGAAATACTTTTTGGCCTTGCATACGTAGCACTGGCCAGTCACCCTGTGCTTTTGTGCGTTCTGGATTTCTTAGGTCTAGCCAATTTGGTTCAGAAATAATTGCGTCGAAGTCAGAGCCGTCTGAACCCCAAACAGTTGGACTGATTTCTGGAGTATCACTCGCACTAACAACGACAGCACCTGCACCATCAGCAAAAATAAACGCAGCACCGCGATCATGTTTGTCTGTCCAGTCTGAAAGTTTTTCTACACCGATTACTAGAACATTGTTCGCTTGTGATGAACTAACTAAAGAATCTGCAATTGCGATTCCATATGAGAAACCAGCGCAAGCTGCAGAAATATCACTTGCTGCCGGATTGTTTAAGCCGAGACGATCAGCAACCATAGTTGCAGCTGCTGGTGTTTGAAGTGCATGCGAGATAGTTGCGAGAATTACACCGTCGATGTCGTTGGCGGTTAATCCAGCATCAGCTATTGCTTTTTCAGATGCAGCAGTTGCCATATCGATAATGCTGATGTCTGCTTCTGCAAAACGACGTTCAATGATTCCAGTGCGTTCGCGAATCCATTCATCTGAAGATTCAATGTTCTGGCAAATTTCTTCGTTAGAAACCACGCGAGTTGGGCGATAAACTCCTAAGCCAGTTACTTTTGAAAAGCGATGCGCTCTACCTTTGATTTTTGCACTCATTATTTATCCGCCAAATGAGTTTGAACAAAACTAGAAACTTTTTCGATGTCTTCGATAGAAGAGATAGGCAGTAATTCCACACCCGCAAGTGCTCGCTTTGCGATTCCTGTAAGTGTGCCCCCTGGGAAAAGTTCAATCATTCCAGTAATACCCATGGAACTAAATGTTTCCATCGACAAATCCCAACGTACAGGGGAAGCGACTTGTCCAACAATTCGATTTAAGAAATCACTGCCATCAGTAACAACATCGCCACCTTTGTTTGAAACAAGCTGCACAGTGGGAGAGTTAGTAGAAATTTTTGAAGCAATATCAGCAACAGCAGTTTGCGCAGTAGCCATAAAATGAGTGTGGAAGGCGCCAGCTACTTGCAATGGACGAACTCTTGAGCCTGATGGAGGAGTAGCAACTAGTTTGTCGATGTTTTCGATGCTGCCGGCTGCAACAATTTGGTTAGCACCGTTTTCGTTTGCGGCAATCAAATCGATTGCATCGAGTGCGGCAATAACATCTTCTCGATTGCCACCAAGTACTGCTGCCATGCCAGTAGGAGTTTGAGCAGCAGCTTTTGCCATTTCAGTTGCACGAACCGAAACAAGTTTCATGCCATCTTCAATTGAAAGAACTCCAGTTGCGATGGCTGCCGAAATTTCACCAACACTGTGACCTGCGACTGCGTCTGCTTTTGAGATTGGAAAACCTGTAATTTCTGAAATTGCAGCAAGCGATCCAAGGCTGGATGCGACAATCAAAGGTTGGGCAATTGCGGTGTCACGAATTGTGTCTGCATCGCTCTCGGTGCCGTGCTTAATCAAATCGATTCCGCATGCAGTAGACGCGGATTCAATGACAGATTTGAAGGCTGAATTAGTCAGCCAAGGTGTGAGCATTCCAGGGGTTTGAGAACCCTGTCCTGGAGCAACAATTACGAGCACAGGCAAACCCTTGCCTATGAGAGGCGCAGAGCCAAATTAGCCGTCCAATTTACGGACGAGTAATGGTTCTGCGCTCTCAAAATAGCTATCAAGGGCTCTTAGCCAGCACCTTCAGTATTGCCAGCTTCGGCAGCGGTCACATCGTGGAGTTGGTAGCGATCTACGGCTTCAGCAACTCGATTGATGTCGAACTCCCCACGCTTAGCTAGCAAGCTGAGGGTTTGAACTGTTATCGAGTGTGCATCAACTAAGAAGTGACGACGTAATGCACCACGAGTATCTGAAAGACCCCAACCGTCTGTACCAAGGGATGCGAATTCGTTTGGAACCCAGTCACTGATTTGATCTTGAACTGCACGCATCCAGTCAGAAACTGCAACAACCGGACCAGCAGTGTGTTCAAGTCGCTGAGTTACATATGGCTTTTGGTATTCGCCAGTTGGATTCAACAAGTTGTGACGATCTGCAGCAAGTCCATCGCGACGAAGTTCGTTCCATGAAGTTACAGACCAAACATCTGCAAACACGCCCCACTCTTCGCGAAGTAAACGCTGAGCTTCAAGTGCCCAGTTAACTGAAACACCTGATGCCAAAATTTGTGCACGCGGTCCATCACCATCACCTGCAGGTGAATACAAATGCATACCGCGCAGGATTCCATCAACATCAACATTTTCTGGTTGTGCAGGTTGTGGGTATGGCTCGTTGTAAACAGTTAGGTAGTAGAAAATGTCTTCTGGTTTTTCGCCATACATACGACGCAAACCATCTTTAACGATGTGACCAATTTCAAAAGCGAAAGCGGGGTCGTAAGCAACAACACCAGGGTTGGTTGCAGCGATCATCATTGAATGACCATCTTCGTGTTGCAGACCTTCACCATTCAAAGTGGTACGACCTGCAGTTGCGCCGACTACGAAACCGCGAGCCATTTGATCCATTGCTAACCAGAATTGATCTCCAGTGCGTTGGAAGCCAAACATTGAGTAGAAAATGTAAATCGGAATCATATTCTGGCCGTGCGTTGAATATGCAGAACCTGCAGCAACGAAAGAAGCTACAGAACCCGCTTCGTTGATGCCTTCGTGCAAAATCTGACCAGCTGTGCTTTCTTTGTAAGAGAGCATCAATTCGTGATCAACTGGAGTGTATTGCTGTCCGTGCGGTGAATAGATTCGCAATGATGGGAATAGCGAATCCATACCAAAGGTGCGAGCCTCATCAGGAATGATTGGTACGAAACGTGAACCAAGTCCTTCAACTTTGATTAGGTCTTTTAACAAACGAACGAAAGCCATTGTGGTGGCAACTGGTTGTGCACCCGAACCGCGTTCCGCACTGTCGAAAACTTTTTCTTCAGGCATTGGCAGTGGTTCAGCTTTTGTTCTGCGTTCTGGAACATAACCGCCCAATGCGCGACGACTGGCGTGCAAGTACTGCATTACTTCATCATCTTCGCTTGGTCGGTAGTAAGGCGGAAGGTAAGGGTCGAGTTGATCATCAGAAATTGGAATTTGCAGACGATCTCTAAATTCGCGCAAATCATCCAAAGTCATTTTTTTCATTTGGTGAGTTGCGTTGCGACCTTCGAAGCTTGAGCCAAGTTTCCAACCTTTAACAGTTTTCGCAAGAATTACAGTTGGTTGACCTTTGTGTTCAGTTGCAGATTTGTATGCTGCGTAAAGTTTGCGGTAATCGTGACCGCCACGACGCAATGCCCAAATTTCATCATCGGTCATGTTCGCAACAAGTGCAGCCGTTTTTGGATCGCGATTAAAGAAGTTTTCGCGAACATAAGCACCGCTTTCTGCACGGTAAGTCTGGAAATCTCCATCAAGGGTGTTGTTCATCAATGAAATCAATGCACCTTCGGTGTCGCGAGCTAGCAAGTCATCCCAGCCACGTCCCCAAACAACTTTGATTACGTTCCAACCAGCACCACGGAAGGTGGATTCAAGCTCCTGAATAATTTTTCCATTACCGCGAACTGGTCCATCTAGTCGTTGCAAGTTGCAGTTGATAACAAAAGTTAGATTGTCCAAACGCTCGCGTGCAGCCAATGCAATTTGACCAAGAGATTCTGGCTCATCAGTTTCACCATCGCCAAGGAATGCCCAAACGTGTTGATCTGATGTGTCTTTAATTCCGCGACCTTGGAGATAACGATTGAAACGTGCTTGGTAAATCGCGTGCAATGGTCCAAGTCCCATTGAAACTGTTGGGAATTGCCAAAATGTTGGCATCAAACGTGGGTGCGGGTATGAAGGTAGTGATCCACTTGGATGAGAAAGTTCTTGACGGAAGCCATCCATTTGTTCTTCTGAAATTCTGCCTTCAAGGAAACCACGTGAATACATACCTGGACTTGCGTGACCTTGGAAATAAATCTGGTCTCCGCCGCCTGGGTGATCTTGTCCGCGGAAGAAGTGGTTGAAACCAACTTCGTACAAACTTGCAGAAGAAGCGAAACTCGAAATGTGTCCGCCTACTCCAACACCGGGACGTTGGGCGCGATGAACCATGATTGCAGCGTTCCAACGCAAGATTGCGCGAATGCGATTTTCAATTCTTTCGTCGCCAGGAAATTCGGCTTCGTCTTCTGGCGAAATTGTGTTGATGTAGTCGGTGCTACGAACGGCTGGAACTCCGAGGTCGCGGCGTGATGCGTGACGCAGAATCTCGCGAATAATTTGTCGAGCTCGTGATGGACCGTGTTGTTCGATAACCGCGTCGAGGGATTGAGTCCACTCTTTGGTTTCTTCAGGGTCTAGATCTACGTACTGGCTTGGAAAGCCTGATTCGTCATGGGTCACGTTCGAACCTTTCGGTCTGCTCAGCGGGGGTGTTGCTGAGTGCCACATTTATTGGGTGGGGTAATTCTCGCTCATACGGGCACCTTTACGCACCTCAGGTTGGGATTCGAAAATCTAAGGTCAAAACCTTGCCAAATATCTCGAGAGAGAGTGGGATACGCCAATGCATTCTGAGAGCGGCCAAACGCTTGCGGCCAGCATTGGAATTCCAAGTGGATCCATTGTTCAAGAAATCGGCTTTGATGACGATTGTTCCCAAGATGTGCGTGATGCCTTCGTATCTGCCTCAGGCAATGAACTCGTGGATTATGAATATGCCGATGTTGTTGATTGCGCACTTGTTTGGTTTCGTGAAGATGATGATGATCTAGTTGATTTACTTGTTGATGCAATCAGTCCACTAACTGAAAATGGCGTGGTTTGGTTAATGACTCCTAAACCAGGACGCCCAGGACACGTGACACCTGCCGATATCACCGACAGTGCACCAACTGCAGGTTTGCAGGTAACAAAAACTGTTAGTGCATCAAAAGATTGGCAAGGAACCCGACTTGTTACACCTAAAAACGGTCGCCGCTAAACTCGCACCACTTTAGTTCGAGGAGAAAAATGACATTATCTGTTGGTCAAGTTGCACCTGATTTCAAACTTAAAAATTCAGATGGGGAAGAAGTTTCACTAGTCGATTTCCGCGGCAAAAAAGTTGTTGTGGTTTTCTTCCCATTTGCATTCACTGGAATTTGTACAGCTGAACTTTGCGCCATTCGCGACAACGCAGATAACTTCAAAGATGATGACACAGTAATTTTGAGTGTCTCTTGCGATTCAGCTCCAACATTGAAGAACTTTAAAGAACAAGAAAACTTCAACCACATTTTGCTTTCAGACTTTTGGCCGCACGGCGAAGTAAGCAAGGCGTACGGTGTATTCCTTGAAGAACGCGGTATGGCAACTCGTGGCACTTTCGTGATTGATCGTGAGGGTGTTATTCAATGGCTGGTAATCAACGAACCAGGGGCTGCCCGCAGCACTGCTGACTACCGCGATGCGTTGGCAAAAATCTCATAATTGCACCTGATTTCAGCATAGAGACCTCTGTCAGGTACTCTCCGCCTGCTTCAAAAAGCAATAAACAAGGGCGCGTAGCTCAGTTGGTTAGAGCACCGGTCTTACAAACCGGTGGTCGTGGGTTCGAGTCCCTCCGCGCCCACTCTTGTTTTTCAAGAGTGTCAGTCCTTTCTCGATGTAAATCGCTCACATTATTTCCGCCACAATTGCCCTATGACTTCATTTGATCCTTGGGCCTTTCAGAAACTGCTCGATATCCAAAAGCTAGACACTTCCGCGGATCAGATTGCACACAAACTTGCGAACCTGCCAGAACGCGAGGCCGCAGCCAAACTTCGCGCCCAATACGAGAACCTCAAGTACCGTGAAGTCGCAGCAGTCACCGAAGTTGCTGACAGAGAACTCGAAGTACGTAAAGCGGAAAATGACGTCGACTTAGTTCGAGTTCGTTTAGAAAAAGATTCCGAACTACTGCAGTCTGGTGCGATTAACGACTCAAAACAATTAACTGAGCTGCAACACGAACTTGATTCTTTGAAACGCCGGCAACAACTTCTTGAAGACGAAGAGATTGATATTTTGCAGCAGCTCGAAGATTCTCAAAAAAACTTAGTAACAGTTCGCGAAGAACTTATTCGAGTCACCGAAGAATTGCAAAAAGCTGATGAGGCTGTGACTGTTGCGGTCGCGAATCTAGAGGTTGAAAGAGAGCAAGTTGAAACCGAAAGACTTGTTGAGTCGAAAAGTGTTCCTGAAGAACTATTGAAAATTTACGAGAAAGTCCGCAAAGACAACGGTGGTATTGGAGCCTCAAGTTTGGCAATGGGTCGTTGCGATGGTTGTCGCATTCAATTTAGTCAAGCAGATATGAACAAATACAAAGCGGCTGCAGATGGAGAACTGCTCCGCTGTGACGATTGCCGTGCAATTTTGATTAAGGCTTAACGGCTAATGGCTGACTATGTAATTTTTGCTGATGGTGGTTCTCGGGGAAATCCTGGACCGGCTAGTTATGGCACTGTAGTTTTTGAGGTAGTACGAAAAGAAATCATTATCGAAAAAGCCGGCTTCCTCGGTATAGCCACAAACAACTGGGCGGAGTACAACGCTCTTCTGGCTGGTTTGAAACTGGTAAATGAATTGAATCCTTTGGCTCAAGTTGAAGTGATGATGGATTCAAAACTTGTGGTGGAACAAATGTCGGGGAGATGGAAAATAAAGCATCCAGATATGCGCAAACTTGCGATGGAAGCCAGCCGACTTTTTACTCCTTCAAATGTGCAATACAAATGGATTCCGCGCGAAGAAAATACACTCGCGGATGCTTTGTGTAATGAGATTCTCGACGCGGTAGAAAAGGGTGGTCACGGCGAGATTGAGCGCCGGTACTAATTTCTTAGATGAAAACTTCAAACAAAACTGGTTTGTTTGGGTTTGAAACTACTTCCACTTCGTAACCCAAACTTTCTAAAGATTTCAAAAGTTGGGCTTGGTTTTTCGGTTGAGCCTTCAAGCCAACAAGATCGCGGGCTATTAAACCTTTGGTGTGTTTGTTGTTGTGCGATATAGCAATCTTTTTTGTGGCTTTACCTTTGCCGACCCGGCTCATAATTTTTATGACCACAGTTTTGGAAATCAAATTTTCTGTTGGTTGCCAGAATTTCGCATAAGTACCTGATCGTAAATCAATTACTAAATCAAAGTTTTGTGAACTCAAAACTTCATTAATCACCGGCTGCCAAACTTTTTGGAAGCTTCCGATTTTTGGTAACGATACCGAGCCACTCAGTCGATAGTGGGGAATCGCATCTTGAGTTCTTAATAGTCCAAAAAGCGCAGAGGTAATAATTATTGATTTGTCAGCTGTTTTCTTCGCAGCGGCACTTAGATTTTGGTAATCAAAAGCATCGAACAGAACGCCGTTGTAGATCTCAATTGCTGGTGAACATTTTGCGGTTAACAGGTTTTGGTTCGCATCTAGTTCAGTAATCTGTTTGGCAGAAATACCTAGAGCGACAATCGCTTTTTTAGGA